>JANNEZ010000315.1:0-2236 GCA_031379255.1 Rhodoferax sp.
GTGTCTTTTGGTGGCCATGAAGTCGTGCACGGCATCGACTTTTCCATCGCGCCCGGCGAAAAACTGGCGATTGTGGGCGAATCCGGCTCCGGCAAGACGGTCACCGCGCTCAGCATTTTGCGTCTGCTGCAGGATGCGCAAGTGGGTGGTGAAGTCAAGTTTCGCGGTCTGACAAACAGTGGCAAAGGTACTGGTGAAGTTGATTTGCTGCAACTGCCAATTCAGCAGATGCGCGGCATTCGAGGGCGCGACATCGCGATGATTTTTCAAGAGCCGATGACGGCCCTGAACCCGTTGATGACAATAAATCAACAGATCACGGAGATACTTGAAGAAAAAAAGGCTTTAAGTCACGAAAAAGCTGTTGAAAAAGCTATTGAACTTATAGCTAAAACAGGCATACCAGAGCCAAAAAGAAGGTCAGAATCCTATCCACACCAACTGAGCGGCGGCCAGCGCCAACGCGCCATGATTGCGATGGCCCTGGCCTGCCAGCCCCAACTGTTGCTGGCTGACGAGCCCACCACAGCGCTCGACGTGACCGTGCGCGGCCAGATTCTGGACCTGATCGCCGAGCTGCAGAAAGCCAACGGCATGGCCGTATTGATGATCACGCACGATCTCAATCTGGTGCGCAGCTTTGCCGACCGGGTGGCGATCATGGAAAACGGCCTGATTGTGGAACAGGGTCCGGTAGCCGAGGTTTTTGCCAACCCACAACACGCGTACACGCAAAAACTCATCAACAGCAAAGCGACCCGCGACGTGGTCGAACTGAAACCTTTTGATGATGCAGGCGGCGGCGAACGCCAGGTTTTGCTCACGGGCAACAACATCCAGGTTGTTTACCCGGTGCCGATTGCAGGCATCAAGGGCTGGTTCAAGAAGGGCCGTTTTGTCGCCGTGAACGGCGCCGTGTTCTCCGTGCAGGCGGGGCAGACACTCGGTGTGGTCGGTGAATCCGGCTCGGGCAAATCAACACTCGCGCTGGCTGCGCTGGGCCTGCTGCCGTTTGACGGCGAGTTGCGGCTCAATGGCCAGAGTTGGCAGGATTCATCACACACACTGCAGATGCGCAAGACCATGCAGGTGGTTTTTCAAGACCCATTCTCGTCACTCTCGCCGCGTCTGACGGTGGAGGAGATTGTGGGTGAAGGGTTGCTCGTTCACGCGCCGGCGATCACAAAAGCGGAGCGGCGCATCCAGGTTCTGAAGGCGCTGGAAGACGTCGGCTTGACCGAGTCTCAATTTCCAGCTTTGCTGGAGCGTTACCCGCATGAGTTTTCCGGCGGCCAGCGCCAGCGCATGGCCATCGCGCGCGCGCTCATCGTGCAGCCCCAGCTGCTGGTGCTGGACGAACCCACCAGCGCGCTGGACGTGACGATCCAAAAACAGGTGCTGGGCCTGTTGCAGGGCCTGCAGCGCCAGCGTGGCTTGAGTTACCTGCTGATCACCCACGACGTCGCGGTGATCCGTGCCATGGCGCACCACGTGATCGTGATGCGCGACGCGCAAATCCTGGAGAGCGGCGAGATGGCACAGGTTTTTTCGGCGCCCCAACACGAATACACCCGAACACTGTTGGCGGCGTCGGCGTGATGCGGCGCGAGGCAGTGTCAAGTACCCTGCTGGCCTGCCTGGCCAGCGGGCGCAGGGCTCAGTCAGGTTTCAGGTTTTGTGTTTTGACAACCTTCAGCCAGGCCTGGTAATCCGCTTCCAGGAAGCGGGCCAGAGCAGCTGGCGAGCCACTTGCCGGTTCCAGCGCATCTTGCTTGAGACGCGCCAAAACGTCCGGTTGCGCCAACACGGCATTCAGTGCGACATTGAGTTTCTCGATCACGGCAACCGGCGTGCCGACCGGCGCGGCCAGGGCAAAGTAGTTCAGCACGTCAAAATCAGCCAGGCCGGACTCGGCCATGCTGGGCACATCGGGCAGTGCGGTCGAACGCTTGGCGCTGGTCACCGCCAGGGCCCGCACGCGGCCATCCTTGATGAAGGGCAACAGCGCGGGTACGGTGCCGGTCACCAGGTCGATCTGGCCGGCGATCATGTCCAGTGTGGCCGGCGCCACGCCCCGGTACGGGATGTGGGTGATGTAGGTGCCGGTGCGGGTTTTCAGCAGCTCCAGTACCAGGTGGTTTACGCCACCGGAGCCGGCTGAGCCGTAATTCAGGGCACCGGGTTTCTGCCGTGCCAGGGCGACCAGTTCTTTCATGGAGCGCGCGGGCAAACGCGG
>JANNEZ010000325.1:0-3217 GCA_031379255.1 Rhodoferax sp.
CCAGCGCGGGCTTGCAGGTGTGGTCCAACGTGCCGGTGGACAAAGCCATGGCCCTGGCCAACCCGCGCCAGTCGAGCTTTGGCCACACCGCCCTGGACCTGGGTGACGACGCCTTCACGGTGGGCCGGCCGCACCCGATGATCGACCAGGCCGCCCGCATTGAACGCCTTCTGAAAGAAGCGGCCGACCCGGGTGTGCGGGTGATCCTGCTGGACGTGGTGATAGGCTGGGGCGCCCATGCCGACCCGGCGCATGAGCTTGCCGCAGCCATTGTCCAAGCCAAGCGCATCGCTGCCAAGGGCAGACGCGAACTCGCGGTGCTGGGGTTTGTCTGCGGCACCGAGCTGGACCCTCAGGTGCTCGCCCGGCAGGAAGCGCAACTTCGGGCTGCCGGCATGGTGCTGGCCGGCAACAGCGCCAACGCGGCCTGGCTGGCGGGGGAGTGGGTGAAATGACGGCTCGCACCGGCGCTGAAATGACCAGTCGCACAGGCGCGGAAATGACCAGTCGCGCCGGCGCGACGACCCCCGATCCCAAGCGAAAACGCATGGTCAAACGGGTGCAAAAAAGCGCGCTCAAACGCGTCGTGGTGGCGCTCGGTGGCAATGCCGCTTACCCGCCCACCATCCGCGGCACCGCCGAGGAACAGCTGGAGTTGATGCGCGAAGTATGTGTGCATTTCGTCGGCATCATCAAGGCGGGCTGGCAACTGGTGTTGACCCACGGCAACGGCCCGGTGGTCGGCAACATCCTGTACCGCATGGCGCGCACGGCGGACGAATTGCCGCCCATGCC
Organism: Rhodoferax sp.; assembly: GCA_031379255.1. GTDB lineage: Bacteria > Pseudomonadota > Gammaproteobacteria > Burkholderiales > Burkholderiaceae_C > JANYCG01. The sequence continues at coordinate 796 of JANNEZ010000325.1, forward strand.
GATGGACGTGTGTGTGGCGCACTCGCAGGGCGGCATGGGTTACATGTTGCAGCAGAGTTTTGCCAACGTGCTGCACGACCACGGCATGAACGCGGTGGTGTCCTGTGTGATCACCGAAGTTGAGGTCGATGTGAATGACCCGGCGTTTCAAAACCCGACCAAGCCAGTCGGCAAATTCTTCAAAGAAGCCGACGCAAAGAAACTCGCCCGCACCTCAGGCTGGATCTTCGCCGAAGACGCCGGCCGTGGCTGGCGGCGCATGGTGGCCAGCCCCAAACCCCGCAAGATTCTGGATTTGCCGACGATTGACGCCCTGCTCGAAGCCGGTGTGGTGCCGATCGCCTGCGGCGGTGGCGGTGTGCCGGTGGTTGTCACGCCTGAAGGGCGCCTGAAAGGTGTGGCCGCCGTGATCGACAAGGATCTCACCAGCGCGATGCTCGCCGCGCATTTACATGCGGATGCGCTCATCATGCTCACCGGCGTGGAGCGGGTTGCGCTGGACTTCAACAAACCCACACAACGCTGGCTCGACCACATGACCCTGCAAGAGGCGCGGCAACACGCGGCCGACGGCCAGTTTCCCCCCGGCAGCATGGGGCCGAAGATCGAAGCCGCCATCACCTACCTGGAGGCCTCACCCGAGGCCAACCGCAATGGTGTGGTGATCATCACCTCGCTGGAGAAAGCCTTCGACGCCCTGATGGGCCGTGCCGGAACACACATTACCGTGGGGGCGCGGCCCCAATGACCAAAATCCCGGGCTTTGAATCGACCGCTTACGCCTACAGCGGCGGGCAAGTGGTGTGGGCGGGTCAAAGCGCTGTGACCGACCATCCGCGCAACGCCCGCAAGCCCTGGCAACCCGAGGTCATGGAATTTGACGCCATGCGCCTGCACGCGGGCGCGCAAGTGAGTCTGTGTCGGCTGGAAAAAATGCCGGTCAACGGCCTGCTGCTTTGGCTCACCGGCCAATCCTTGCCATTCCCGCTGAACCACGCCAGGCCCCGCTTCGATGCCGTCCGGGCCGCTCTGCAGCGCCGTGATCTGGCGGCTTTTGAAGTGGCTGCGCTTCGTGTGCTGGGCCTGGGCGCCGGCCTGACCCCCAGCGGCGACGATTTTGTGGGCGGCATCCTTTTTGCGGTAGCGCACACGTCGGCGCCATGTTTCGGCCCTGCAGGGCGCAAGGCATTGCCGGCCACCATCGCCCGCATTCGGCGCGCGGCCCAAGCCGCGACCAACCCGATCAGCGCGGCCCTGCTGGACGACCTGATGGCCGGCCGAAGTTACCGGGCGCTGCACGAGGTGCTGGCAGCCCTGCATTCGGGCGATCTGCGCGGGATCGACGCCGCCCATGGCCGCCTGTTCAAAGTCGGCGCGTCGTCGGGCGCCGACATGTTGGCCGGCTTGCTGCTGGCCTTGCTGACCTTGACCCCCCAAAACTGAAATCCGACGCCCCGCCCCCATTTGAACCGCAGATCCTGAAGATGACCTCCCCTGCCACTCTCACTTCCAATGCCCTGTTGACCCAGCCGCCTTCCGTGCTGAACCTCGGCATTGACGGTTTCAACGACAGTGTCACCGCCAACGGTGGCACCTTGACGAACCTGCAATGGCAACCGCCCGGCAATGCCGACCCGCTGCTGGCCTGGCAACTCGCGCAACTGATGGGCGACGCGCGCATCGAGTCCGCCAATGCAGAGGCGACTACACGCATCATCAACGCCCGCCCGATGTGGGAAGACATTCCTTTGCGTGCCGATGGCGTCTGGCCCTCGATGAAGGGCACGCGCCTGCTGCTGCATGCGGGCCCGCCGGTGAAGTGGGCCGACATGTGTGGCCCCATGCATGGCGCGATGATCGGCGCGGCGCTGTATGAGGGCTGGGCCGGCACAACCGAAAAAGCGCGCAAGATGCTGGCGGCGGGCGAGGTTGAGTTCGCGCAGTGCCATGACTTTGATTCGGTCGGCCCAATGACAGGCATCATCAGCGCGTCCATGCCGCTGATCCAGGTCCGCGACGCCACACACGGCAATGTGGCCTACACCAACATCAACGAGGGCATTGGCCGTTGCCTGCGTTTTGGCGCCAACGGGCCGGAGGTGATCCAGAAACTCAAGTGGTTTGAAGCCGTGCTGGCGCCGGTGCTCAAAGCCGCCGTGCGCCACAACTTCGACAAGACCGGCGGCATCGACCTCAAAGCCATCCAGTCGCAAGCCTTGCTGATGGGTGACGAAGTGCACAGCCGCAACGCCGCCTCCACCGCGCTGTTTTTCATGACCCTGGCCGTGCCATTGGCGGCGGTGGACACGACGCGCGCCACCGTGACGCACGACCATATCCACCAGACGCTGGACTTTCTTTCGAAAAACTCGCAGTTCTTCCTGAACTTCTCCATGGTCTCGTGCAAAGCCATCATGGACGC
>JANNEZ010000333.1:0-6138 GCA_031379255.1 Rhodoferax sp.
GCAACGTTCATATGCACTTCACCCCGACATACTCATCCTGGCTCAACCAGGTGGAGTTGTGGTTTGCCAAGATCGAACGCGACGTGATCGCCCGAGGCGTGTTCACGTCCTTGTCTGACCTGAAGAGAAAACTCATGCGCTACATCCGCCAATACAACAAGCAGCCAAAGCCAGTGAAATGGAAATACTGCGATCTGTCTCGGCGTATCACTCCCGATTCAATTGTTACAGTCCACTAGCGGCTGCAGACGCTTGCTGAGCTTTCGCCGTCCTGGTTCAGGGTGCGAATCACTTGGTGCAGAGATTCTCACAGGCGTGCGGGCAATTGTCGTCAGCCATGCTTTCGACGCCTTCCTGAAATTGCCAGCCCTGCAGCGCAAACTGATCGGCGAAGTGATCTTGACTTTCGCCAAAGCGCACAGCGACAACATTGAAAACAAACCGAATTGATTTTTAGATTCTGTTTCACGGAATCCTAATTTCAGACTAAAATGGCGGCATGATCCGCTCGTTCCTCTGCGCCGACACAGACAACCTGTTTCAAAGCCAGGCCGTCAACCGATTCAGAAACATCGAGCGGGTGGCGCGACGCAAGCTGTTGCAGATTCACGCGGCCACCGCCTTGGGCAGCTTGCGTGTTCCGCCTGGCAACACGCTGGAGGCGCTGAAAGGCAGCCGCAAAGGGCAGCACAGCATCCGCGTCAATGGCCAATGGCGCATCTGCTTTGTGTGGCGCGAAGACGGCGCTTACCAAGTGGAAATTGTGGACTATCACTGAAATGGACGGCACTTATGGCTAAAAAACTGCTCGACGAAATCCACCCCGGCGAAATCCTGCTGGAAGACTTCATGAAGCCCATGGCCATCACCGCGCGGCAGTTGGCGGCGGACATGGACGTGCCGCCCAGCCGCATCAGCGACATCGTGAACGGCGCGCGGCCGATTTCGGCGGACACGGCCTTGCGGCTGGGCCTGTTTTTCAGCATGGAGCCGCGGTTCTGGCTGAACCTGCAGTCCGAGTACGACATGCGCACCGTCACCCGGGAGAGCCGCGACCGCATTGCCCCGCGCATCCGGGTTTACCAGGCGGCGCCCGCTACACTAGTGGGTTAGTTTGAACGTGGATTTTTGTGAATTTTTTCTATACGCTGGCGCGCCTGGAGGCCGCCTTTTTTGCCGTTATTCTTGCACTGGCTGCGTCATCCCCCGCCTCGGCGCAAACCCCGGCGGCGCGTTACCCCCTGTTCGTGCTCAATTCCCTGGACGCCACCATCAGCGTGATCAACCCGGCCACCTGGACTGAAACACGGCGCATCCCCACCGGCAAGGAGCCGCACCACCTGTACCTCACGCCCGACGAGAAGTCGCTGATCATCGCCAACGCTTCGGGCAACTCCCTGACTTTTGTTGACCCCAAAACGGCGGAAGTGCAACGCACAGTGTATTCGGTTCCTGACCCCTACCACCTGCGGTTTTCGCCAGACATGAAGTGGTTTGTAACCGCCGCCAACCGGCTCAACCACATCGATATCTACCGTTGGGACGGCACCAACATTGCGTTGGCCAAACGCATTGCAACTGGAAAAACGCCAAGCCATTTGTGGATCGACAGCAAAAGCACAACGGTCTATGCCTCCATGCAGGACAGCGACGAGATTGTGCTTATCGACCTCGCCACCCAAACGCTCAAATGGCGAGGGAAAACCGGTGCCACACCCGCCGACGTTTTTGTCACCCCCGACGACAAATTCCTTCTGGTCGGCCTGACGGGCGGACACGGTGTTGAAATCTGGAATTTGGTTGGCGCGCAGCCGACCTTGGTCAAGCTGTTGCCGACGGGTGCCGGAGCGCATGCATTCCGCGCTGCGGGCGACAAGCGCCATGTGTACGTGAGCAACCGCGTGGCCAATACGATCAGCAAAATTGACTACCAATCCATGATGGTGGTTGACAGCTACGCGGCGCCGGGCGGGCCCGACTGCATGGATGTCTCGGCCGATGGCAAACTGATTTTTGTGACCTCGCGCTGGGCGCGCAAGCTTAGTGTTATTGATACCACGACCAAGGCACTGGTGCGCCAGGTGACTGTCGGAAAATCACCCCATGGTGTCTGGACATTGGACCATGCGCCCCGCTTTTAGTGGAGGTCATCGTTTGAAGACAGCTCTGAAAAACGCAGCGCTCTGTGCCATATTGACGGGCGTCTCAGGCTCAATGTACGCACAGGTTTGTGACAAGCCGCTGTATCTGACCTTCGACACCGGCCATATGGGAACAGCCCCCCTGATTGCCGACGTGCTGAAGCGCCAAAACGTCAAGGTCACCTTTTTCGCCGCCAACGAACGAACCCAGACCGGTGACGGCAGTCTGGGCAATCACTGGGCGCCGTGGTGGAAAGCGCGCGCTGCCGAAGGGCACGAATTTGCGTCCCATACCTATGACCACGTGTATTGGCGCGGCGACGTCAAGGGCGTGGCGCCAAAGTTCCGCGTCCAGCCCGGCAGTGGCGCTTTCGAGGGGCGCGAGTTCACCTGGGATGAGAAAAAATACTGTGAGCAAATAACCTACGCGGCAGAACGCGTGGGCGACCACACCGGCAAAAAGCCGCTGCCCTTGTTCCGCGCGCCAGGAGGCAAGACCTCGCCGCGTCTGTTGGCGGCTGCCCGGCAGTGTGGTTACGAGCATGTCGGCTGGGCGCCGGCCGGATTTCTCGGTGATGAACTGCCGAGTGAAAAATACCCCAATGAGGTGTTGTTGAAAAAAGCGCTCAAAGACATCAAGGCGGGCGACATTCTCGTGGCGCACCTGGGCATCTGGTCACGCAAAGACCCGTGGGCGCCGGCGGTACTGGAACCACTGCTCCTGGGGCTCAAAGAGAAAGGTTTTTGCTTCGCCACCTTGCGCCAGCACCCTGACTACCAGGCCTGGATTGGAACCAGTCGCTGAGCGTTCCATGGAAGCTTCAGTCGGCACCTTTTTTACTGCGGCCATCGCGCCTGAAGGCGGTCAGGCGGCGGACTGGTATGAAAAATTGCAGCAGGGACTGTTTGAGTCGCTGGTTCAGCCCATTCTTTTCTCCCTGGGGTTTGGCAACCTGCTGGAAGACGCTTACGCTGCCACGGGGTGGCTGTTGGTGGGCCTGCTGCAACTGGTCGTTCTGACCGTTGTCATCGCCCCTTTGCAACGCTGGCGCCCGGTGGAGGCTGTTACGGATCGCGCCGCCATCCGCATCGACATTTTCTACACGCTGATCCACCGCCTCGGTTTGTTTCGCGTGCTGCTGTTTTTCATGGTCCAGCCGCTGGTCGACGATGTGTTTGGCAATCTGCGGGTGGCGGGTCTGGGTTCCTGGCAACTCGACGCGCTGTGGCCCGGCGTGACCGACCTTGCCCTGGTGAGTTTCCTGCTGTACCTGGTATTGTTCGATTTTCTGGATTATTGGATTCATCGCGGCCAGCACCATTTTGAATGGTGGTGGCGTCTGCATTCCCTGCACCACTCCCAACGGCAAATGACAATGTGGAGCGACAACCGCAATCATTTGCTCGACGATATCCTGCGGGATTTCATCATCGTGGTCATCGCCCAACTGGTCGGCGTGGCGCCCGCGCAATTTGTGGCGATCGTCGCCTTCACGCAGCTGTCAGAAAGTTTTCAGCACGCCAATCTGCGCGTTGGGTTCGGCCAGATCGGCGAACGCCTGTGGATCAGTCCGCGGTTTCACCGGGTGCACCACAGCATCGGCATTGGCCATGAGTCAACCCGACACGGGCAGACTGTGCTGGGAGGCTCGAACTTTGGCGTTTTGCTGCCGTGGTGGGACATGGTGTTCCGAACCGCCAACTTCGGACACCAGTACCACCCCACCGGTGTGCGTGACCAGGTTGAGCCCGGCCCAAAAGGGTTGCGCGAGTACGGGAACGGATTTTTACAACAGCAGTGGCTGGGACTCAAGCGGTTGGCGGGCTTGGCGTGACCGCCCCGGTATTCAGAATCGGGCGCAGGTTCAAGCAGTTATCCTTCGGCCATGAGCAAACTTCTTGACGCCTTCTGGCGTGCCGCGCTGTATTGTTTGCACCCCCGGGTGATTGCGTTGTCCATCCTGCCGCTGGTCATCATGGCGGCGCTCGCTTTGGGGTTGGGCTACCTGTTCTGGGACGACGCCCTGGTGGCTGTGCGCACGCACCTCGAAGGTTTTGAGCTGGTTACCACATTGCTGGGCTGGCTCGAGCGTTTTGGCCTGTCGAACCTGCGCGTGGTGCTGGCGCCGATCATCGTTTTGTTTCTGGCCATTCCCGTGATCGCCATTGGCTCCTTGCTGTTTGTCGCCTGGATGATGACACCGGCCATGGTGTCCCTGGTGGCCGAACGCCGGTTCCAGAAGCTCGAGCGCAAAAAAGGCGGCTCGGTTGTGACCAGCGTGGCCTGGTCGCTGGGCTCCACCCTGCTGGCCATCATTGCCCTGTGCGTGTCGATACCCCTGTGGCTGATCCCGCCCTTGATTCTCATATTGCCGCCCCTGATCTGGGGCTGGCTCACTTACCGGGTGATGTCTTACGACGCGCTGGTCGACCACGCCAGCGCAGACGAGCGCCGGCAAATTTTCAAGGAGCGCCGCGGCTGGCTGCTGGGCATCGGTGTCATCAGTGGTTATCTGGGCGCTGCGCCGAGTGTCTTGTGGGCTTCAGGCGCCTTGTTCATTGCGATGGCGCCAATTCTGGTGCCGTTTGCCATCTGGATCTATACGTTGGTGTTCGCGTTCTCATCCTTGTGGTTCGCGCATTACACGCTGGCTGCATTGCAGGAATTGCGGGCGAAAAAAGACGCCGAGGCGGCCATCGTTCCGGCCCGGCGCGCGTCGGACAACCTCGTCATCGAGGCGCTTCCACCAGGACCAGACCCTTTGCTGCTGCCCGTTGAAAGCGGCTCTGGCCACAACCCCAACCCGCCCGGGATGAACTGAGCAGCCAAACCGCATGGACACACAATTCGGCCTGATCATCATTGGTGATGAAATCCTCTCCGGCAAACGCGCCGACAAACACCTGCCCAAAACCATCGAGTTGCTGCACGCGCGCGGGTTGCAACTGGCGTGGGCAGAATACGTGGGCGACTCGCCCGAACGCATCGAAGCGGCCCTTGCGCGCGCATTTGCCTCGGGCGATGTGGTGTTTTCCACCGGCGGCATTGGCGCCACACCAGACGACCACACGCGCCAGTGTGCGGCCAGGGCTTTGGGCGTTGAACTGGCCTTGCACCCCGATGCCGCCGCTTTGATCCGCGAGCGCATGCGAGACACCGCCAAAGAGCAGGGCATCGCGTACGAACCCGACCGGCCCGACAACCTGCACCGCCTGAACATGGGGGTTTTTCCGGCGGGCGCGACGATCATCCCCAATCCCTACAACAAGATTGCCGGGTTTACCTGTTGGAATGCCGTGCACCGTGGAAGCATGCCCGGCGAGCGTCGCGCAGGGCCGCCCCAAGCAGCGAGGGCCCCCTCGGGGGGCAGCGACCCACACGAAGTGGGGGAGCGTGGGGGCATACATTTCGTGCCCGGGTTTCCGGTTATGGCCTGGCCCATGATGGCCTGGGTGCTGGACGACATCTACCCGCACCTGCATCAAACATCGGCCTGGATCGAAAAATCAGTGGTTGTTTTTGGCGCCATGGAAGCGACGTTGACACCCTTGATGGAAAACATCGAGCGGGATTTCGCCGGAGCCAAGGTTTTCAGCCTTCCGAGTGTTGACCACCCGGTGCATGGCCGGCACATTGAGCTGGGGGTCAAAGGCGCGCCGGATGTGATCGAGCGTGCCTATCCCGCATTGCTCAAAGGTCTTGAGAAGTTCAACGCAAAACTTGGACCCGAATTGGTGCGCTGACCCGGCACCGTTTATGCGCATAAATGGTGCCAAATTTCTGAACTGCACTAATATAGTGCATTTAAATATTGAAAACCTTCCAGGCTGATTTTGCCGGTGCTCAACATCCGGCACGCCACGTAAACCAAGCGCGGGGAAAATTGGGGCAAAATGTGCGGTTTGGCAGAAAAGATGGCCCGCTTAAAGTGGCATAAAAACTGCATTCAATTCAAAACTGGTTTCCTTTAACAAATCCATTCAACAGGAGTATTTG
>JANNEZ010000405.1:0-5018 GCA_031379255.1 Rhodoferax sp.
TTTGGGCGCTTCGCGGATCAGCCATTGGGCCCGCTCGATGTTGGCGGTGGCGTCCTTGATGCCGACAATGCCCGGAACTTCGGTGAGGCGCATCACGGTGTCATGGGCCATATCGGCCACGGTGCGGCCCGGCACGTTGTAGAGGACCATCGGCAGTTCAACCGCTTCAGCGATTTTTCGGAAGTGCTGGTACTGGCCTTCCTGCGTCGGCTTGTTGTAATAGGGCACTACCTGCAACTGGCAGTCGGCGCCGACTGCCTTGGCGAATTTGGTGAGTTCGATGGCTTCGGCCGTCGAATTGGCGCCACAGCCGGCCATGATCGGCACACGCCCCTGCGCCTGCTCGACCGAGATACGGATGATTTCGCAATGCTCCTCGACGTTGACGGTGGGCGATTCGCCGGTGGTGCCGACCACGCCGATGCAGTCGGTGCCCTCGGCAATGTGCCAGTCGATCAGTTTTCTGAGCGTCGGGTAGTCGACACTGCCGTCGGCGTGCATGGGGGTGGCCAAGGCGACGATGCTGCCGGTGATTTGGCGAAATTGGGTGCTCATGCGCGCATTTTACCTAGACGACGGCCGTCAAACATGCAGGGTCAAAGGAGATAACGCACGGGGCCGTCAGGGGTGGGCCCGCCCAGGTCATTCACAGCCACGAGGCGCTGCACGAACCGGGCGGGCTGGTCGCAGAAACCGTTTTCATAGGCGACGACGCGCAAACCCTTGAACGCAGCCAGCAATTCGCCCGGCTGGAGCAGGAAATCGGGCCGCGAGGGTTTGCCAGCGGTTTCATTGCCGGCGCCAAAGGTTTCGTAGATCAACACGCCGTTTTCTGCCAGGCTCTGCGCGATGGCGGGAAACAGGGGGCGCCACAGGTAGTTGGTGACGATCACAGCGTCAAAACGGCGGGCGCCGTGTGCCTGCTTGTTGTCTGCCAGGGGCCATGGGCCGGTTTCGATGTCCGCCAAAACCGCCTCGCCGAGGCGGGCAGCCACGGCAAGGGCTTCGGCGGACCGGTCCACGCCCGTGACGACATGCCCGCGACCCGCAAAGAAAGCCATGTGGCGGCCTTGTCCGCAGGCCAGGTCGAGCACCGTGCCTGCCGGTTTGACCAGGTGCGCCCAGCGTTGCACCCAGGGTGACGCCGCGCCGCCGCCGTGCAGCTTGTCGGTCAAAAACAGGCCCAAAGCTGATTGGCCAATGTCACCAGAAAGTCTGGCCGTATGTAAAAACTGAACACGCCCAGCAAGACCGCCACGGCAACTGTGTGTACCCAATATTTGCGCAAGTGGGTCATGGCCAGTGAGGAATTGTGATCACGCCGGTGTCAGGGCGTTCAGCGGCTTGGGCGACTGCGGGCGCGTTATGGGCGCCTCTTTCACGGGCCAGTTGATCAAGGCGCCAAACACACCCAAGGCTATGCAGATGTACCAGACGATGTTGTAACTGCCTGTTTTGTCGTACAACACGCCACCCAGCCAGGCGCCCATGAAAGAGCCGATCTGGTGGCTGAAAAATACAAAGCCGCCGAGCATCGACAAATGCGCCACACCGAAGATAGACGCCACAGCCGCCGTGGTGGGCGGCACCGTGGAGAGCCACAAGAGGCCCATGGCCGAGGCAAAAATGTAGACCGAAAGCGGTGTCAGCGGCGCCAACAAAAACAGGCTGATCACAATGGCGCGGGCCAGGTAAATGAACGACAGGATGTTTTTCTTCTGCATGCGTTGACCCAGCGAGCCGGCGATGTAGGTGCCAAACACATTGAAGAGGCCAATCAGCGCCAGGGCGTAACCCGCGACCTGGGGCGACAGGCCCTGGTCTTTGAGGTAACTCGGCATGTGCACACCGATGAACACCACCTGAAAGCCACAGACAAAATACCCCGCCATCAGCAACTGGAAACTGGGGTATTTGAAGGCTTCTTTGAGCGCGCTCCAGATCGATTGTTCACGCACTGCCCCGGCGCCACCGGCAAACCCCGGCTCCCGCAGACCGAAACTCAGGGGCACGATCAACAAGACCGCGATGCCCAGGATCACCAGGGCCTGCTGCCAACCGAAGGTGGAAATCAAAAACCCTTCTGTCGGCACCATCAGAAACTGGCCAAATGAGCCCGCCGCCGCCGTGACACCCATCGCCCAGGAGCGCTTCTCAGCCGGTACGTTGCGGCCCAGCACGCCGTACACCACGGCGTAGGTTGTGCCGGCTTGGGCTGCGCCGATGAGCACACCTGCCGTGAGCAAGAAGAGCCCCGGGGTGGGTGAATTCGCCATGCCGATGAGCCCCAGCGCGTAACACACTGCGCCGACCAGAATCACCCGAAACGCGCCAAATTTGTCGGCCATCATGCCGGCGAAAATTCCAAAAATACCCCAGCTGATGTTTTGCACGGCGATGGCCAGCGCGAAGTTCTCGCGCGTCCAGCCCTGCGCCTGGGTGACCGGTTGCAGCCACAGCCCGAAGCCGTGGCGAATACCCATCGACAGGGTGACGATGGCGGCGCCGCAGATCAGCACCTGGGCTAGGGAAAGGGTCGGCGAAGGGCTCGCCGCCGGGGTACTCATGGGTGAACTCATGGGTGAACTTTAGCCAATCCGGGGCATCACTGCAGTAACGGGGCCTGAAAACGTTGGGGAGAACTCGGTATTATATGTATAAAACATCAGTGTTTTATTGCTCGGCGACTACAATGGCACTTTATGGCCACCAAACCCAGTTTGACCCCACCGCAGTATTCCGAAAGCTCGATCCGGGTGCTCAAGGGCCTGGAGCCTGTGAAACAGCGCCCGGGCATGTACACGCGCACCGACAACCCGCTGCACGTCATTCAAGAAGTGCTCGACAACTCGGCGGACGAGGCCTTGGCAGGTTACGGCAAAAAACTCAAAGTCGTTTTGCACACCGATGGCTCGGTAACGGTGGAAGACGATGGCCGGGGCATTCCCTTTGGCCTGCACCCGGAATAAAAAGCGCCGGTGATCGAGCTGGTGTTCACGCGCCTGCATGCGGGTGGCAAGTTCGACAAAAAAGGTGGCGGCGCCTACAGCTTTGCCGGTGGCCTGCACGGCGTGGGAGTGAGTGTGACCAACGCGCTGGGCAAGCGGCTCGAAGCCACCAGCTACCGCGAAGGCCAGGTCGCGACGATTGTTTTTGAAGGCGGCGATGTCACCGTGCCGCTGAAACTGCGCAAGGCGGGCGAGGGCGACCGCAGGTGCGGCACCACGGTGCGGGTCTGGCCCGACGCAAAATATTTTGAGTCTTCCGTTTTGCCCATGGCCGAGCTGGCGCATTTGTTGCGCAGCAAAGCGGTGTTGATGCCCGGCGTCACCGTCACGCTGTACGTCGAGAAAAGCAAAGAAACACAAACCTGGGTTTACAAGGGTGGCCTGACCGACTACCTGATGCAAACCCTGAACGGCGAGCTGGTCATTCCACTCTTTGACGGTGAAGGTTTTGCCGACGCCCAGCATGACAATTTCGCCGAAGGCGAAGGCGCCCAGTGGTGCGTGGCCTTCACGGAAGACGGCCAGCCCGTGCGCGAAAGTTATGTGAATTTGATTCCCACCAGCGCTGGCGGCACCCACGAAAGCGGCCTGCGCGATGGCCTGTTCACCGCCGTCAAGAGTTTCATCGAGCTGCATTCGCTCCTGCCTAAGGGTGTGAAACTTCTGCCGGAAGACGTGTTTGCCCGCGCCAGTTATGTGCTCTCCGCCAAGGTGCTGGACCCGCAGTTCCAGGGCCAGATCAAGGAGCGCCTCAACTCACGCGACGCGGTGCGCCTGGTCTCCAGCTTTGTCCGCCCTGCGCTCGAACTCTGGCTGAACCAGCACGTCGAATACGGCAAAAAACTCGCTGAATTGGCGATCCGCGCCGCGCAAACGCGGCAAAAAGCCGGGCAAAAGGTCGAAAAACGCAAAAGCTCCGGCGTGGCGGTCTTGCCCGGCAAGCTCACCGACTGCGAAAGCCGTGACATCTCCCACAACGAAGTGTTTTTGGTCGAGGGCGACTCGGCCGGTGGCAGCGCCAAAATGGGGCGCGACAAGGAAAGCCAGGCAATTTTGCCGCTCAGGGGCAAAGTGCTCAATACCTGGGAAGTCGAGCGCGACCGGCTATTTGCCAATACGGAAATCCACGATATTTCCGTGGCGATTGGTGTTGACCCGCATGGCCCCAACGATTCACCCGATTTGAGCGGCCTGCGTTATGGCAAGGTTTGCATATTGAGCGACGCCGACGTGGACGGCTCACACATCCAGGTGCTGCTGCTCACGCTGTTTTTCCGCCATTTCCCGAAATTGATCGAAACCGGCCATGTCTACGTGGCGCGCCCGCCGTTGTTCCGGGTGGACGCCCCGGCGCGTGGAAAAAAACCGGCTTCCAAGAGTTATGCGCTGGACGAAGGCGAGTTGACGGCCATTTTGGATAAACTGCGCAAAGAAGGGGTCCGGGAAGGCGCCTGGAGCATCAGCCGCTTCAAAGGTTTGGGCGAAATGAACGCCGAGCAGTTGTGGGACACAACGCTGAACCCGGACACGCGGCGCCTGTTGCCGGTGGCGCTGGGCGCGATGGACTTTGTCCAGACCGGGAATTTGATTGCCAAACTGATGGGAAAAGGCGAAGCCGCCGCCCGGCGTGAGCTGATGGAAATTCACGGCGACTCGGTGGAACTGGACGTTTAGTGGGAGCGTGATGAACACATTCAGCCGTTTGTCCTCATTGTTGTTAGCTGGTCTGTTTGCCCTGGCGCACCAGGCCGCGCTGGCCGACGTCTGGGGCTACATCGACGAACGCGGCGTGGCGCATTTTTCAGACCAGAAGGTCGATGACCGCTACGAGCTGTTCTATAAGGGTGGCGAGAGTTTCGACACCACCAAAACTCCCCAAGGCACGCCCGAGCCAACGGCACGCCCCGTCATCGTGCCCACGGTGCCGGCCAAACTGCTCGCGTTTTTTGAAGTGTCGCCGAACTACAAGGCGATCAAACACCACATCAAGGAAGCCTCCAACACCTACAA
>JANNEZ010000433.1:0-6451 GCA_031379255.1 Rhodoferax sp.
AGGCCCAGCCCCAGCAACGCCAATGAGCCAGGTTCAGGCACGTTGCTTCCTGGTCCAGGGTCAACAACTGCAACCGTCCTGACGCTCACGGTGAGGTTGTCCATAGCCCAGGATTCATCATCAAGAGCTTGATTGCCCGGACCAAAAATAAAGAACTCTATGGTTGCCGATGATGCCGAATGCGCAAAGTTGGAAAAGCGTGGATCTGCCCCCAGGTTGTACGCGCTGTCTGAATAACAACATGCCGTTGCGCTACCGCCGGGGGTAAAGCCAAGACTGGCGTGGCGGGCTAACTCGACACCGGTTGGAGGGACGTAACTCTGAATTTGGGCAGGTAACGCGTTGGCAAAGGATTCGCTGAACAGCGTTGCGCCATCAAACACGATCCTGAAAAAGTCACCGGCGGGGAAAACGCCTGTGCCGTCAAGCGAGTCGATCGCCCCGAACAAAAACGCCAGACTGATCGTGTCATGCGCGGGCAGTCCGTTCAACTGAAGCGTTACCGTATTGCCGGTTGCGCTGCGCAAAAAATTTCCACCGAATTGGTTTCCTGTAGGCCCTAAGCCGGCGTAGCCCTGAACGCCCGTCAGCAAAGCCGTGCCTGGTGAAATGGCTGCTGGCAGGATGCCATCGAAATCCGTTTGAAAGACGACCACAGGCGCCGCGTTGGCCACAGCACCGCCTGCTGTCAACAAAAGTGCTGAAATGACCTTAGCAAGTTTAGACATCACGATTCCTTTTTATGAAAACAACCGCATTTCACGAGGCACCCCATGGCTGCAAGCACAAATCGCGCCACAAGATCCCGGAAGAATTTCTTCAAACAATTCAACCACTTGAAAACCTGGGGGCGGACGCCGATCGAATCCTGTACAGTTTCAGCTTGTTGTTGTAAAAATTTTCGACACTGTCGGTCAAGTCTGAAAGTCAGGCTCGACGCCAGCGTCTATTCCGATCCATATTTGCCTTTCCGGTTCGCAGCACAACCCGTGTTGAGCCTTCGTAACGGTTCGGCGCCGTCAAGCGGCGTCACGCACCGTCATCCAAGCAGGCCAGGTAGGCTTTGACAGTGGCCGCATAGCCCAGTTCGAGCGCGTCCGACATCAACGCGTGGCCGATCGACACTTCCTGCACGCCGGGTATTTCGCGCACGAACGCGGCGAGGTTGTCGCGGTTCAAATCGTGCCCGGCATTGACGCCCATGCCAGCGTCCAGCACAGCTTGGGCGGCAGCCGCAAACCGTTTCAGTTCCTGCGCGTGTCCAGCCGTACCCCAGGCGCGCGCGTAAGGCTCGGTGTAGAGCTCAACGCGGTCTGCGCCGACCGCTTTGGCCAGCGCCATCTGGGCGGGGTCAGCGTCCATGAACAGGCTCACGCGCACGCCCAAGCCGTGCGCCTGTGCAATCAGCGGGCGAAGCCGGTCCGCGTCTTTGGCCAGGTCCCAACCGTGGTCGCTGGTGGGCTGGTTTTCGGAATCCGGAACGAACGTGCACTGGTGCGGCCGGGCCTCGCGCACAAAGCGCATCAGGTTTTGCAGCGGATTGCCTTCGATGTTGTACTCGCGGCCGGGCCAGGACGCCATCAGGGTGGCGAGGTCAAACACATCGTGGGCCCGGATGTGGCGCTCGTCCGGCCGCGGGTGAACAGTGATGCCGTGCGCGCCGGCCTGCAGGCACATCTCAGCTGCACGAACCACGCCGGGCAGCGGCTGCGCGAGGTTGCGGCGGTTGCGGATCTGCGCGACCAGATTGACGTTGACGGAGAGTTTGGTTTGGGCCATCACACGACAGTTGGGGGAGTCATGTTTTTTCGCCGGGCCGCTCCCAAGAAAAAATGCACCCCCTCGGGGGGCAGCGCAGTACACGAAGTGACAAGCGTGGGGGTCATATCTTTTGCAGATCAACCATCATCTGCCGGGTTTTGAAAGTTTCCACGCCACAATGGTAATTGAGCAGCGTGCGCAATTGCGGTTTGAGCGCGTCCATGACGCTGGCGCAGGCGCGCAGTGTGGCGGTGAACGGCGCCTCATCGGCCAGCGCGGCGTGCAGCACAAGCCACTCGTCACCCGTGAGCGACTGGCGGTCGGCCTCACTGCTGAGCCGCAGGCCGCCTTCGGGCACCAGGCAATACCGGGCCGTGGCGCCGAGCGGCTCCAGCGTCATGGTTTGCAGGGACAGGGCTGGCAAGAGCCCGATTTCGCGCAGCAACATCAGCTCAAATGCGCGCAGCGCGGGCTGCAACGCCTCACCATGCGCGCCCGCCAAAACCTGCACGACATTGCCGTAAACGTCAAACAGGCGCGGATGTGCGTCATCGCGGGCCAGCATTTTCAAGAGCAGCTCGTTGATGTAATAACCGGACATCATGGCGTCGCCGCCCGGCATCACGTGGCCGCCCATCCACTCTGCGGATTTCAGGGTCCGGATCTCCGCGTCGCCGCCATACGCCAGATGCAGGGGCTGCAAGGGCAGCAGGATCGGCCGGAAACTGGAGCTGGGTTTTTTGGCGCCTTTGGCCACCAGGGCAATGCGACCATGGTGCCGGGTGAAGACTTCAAGGATCAGGCTCGATTCGCTCCAGGCATAGCTGTGAAGCACAAAGGAGGGCTCATTAGCTATTCTTTTCATAGCCGAATGCAGCCTGGCTAGCCGTAACCGAAGCTGCGAACCCTTGCCTCGTCGTCGGCCCAACCGGAGCGCACTTTCACCCACAGCTCGATGAAAACTTTGGCGTCCATGGCTTTTTCAAGCTCGACGCGGGTTTCGGTGCCAATGCGTTTGATGCGCTCGCCCTTGTCGCCAATCACCATCATCTTGTGGCTGTCGCGCTCCACGACGATCGTCGCGGCGATCTTGACCAGGCGCTTGGTCTTCACGCCGTCTTTGCCTTTGCCGCGTCCGGGCTCTTCCTCGAATTTGTCGATAACGACGGTGGAGGAATATGGCAACTCGTCACCCGTGAGGCGAAAGAGCTTCTCGCGCACGGTCTCGGAGGCCAGAAACTTTTCGTTTTTGTCGGTGAGTTCGTCTTCTGCGTACCACCAATCCTGCACGGGGAGGTATTTTTCGCAGAGGTTCAGAAGCCGGGCGACGTCTTTGTTGTTCTTGGCCGACATCGGCATGAATTCGGCGAAGTTGTGGCGCTGCTGCATCTCCTGCAGCCAGGGCGCAATGTCGCCGCGCCGATGCACCTGATCCAGCTTGTTGGCCAGCAGGACCACAGGAATGTCTTTGCCGAGCAAGGCCAGCACCTTGGCGTCGGCCTGGTTGAACTGACCGGCCTCGACCACCAGCAGGATCAGGTCGACGTCGCCGACTGCGCCCTGCACGGTTTTGTTGAGTGAGCGGTTCAGCGCGTTGTTGTGCCGCGTCTGGAAGCCCGGTGTATCGACAAAAACGAACTGCGTGGCGCCCTGGGTGCGCATGCCGGTGATGCGGTGGCGCGTGGTCTGCGCCTTGCGCGAGGTGATGCTGATTTTCTGGCCCACCAGGGCATTGAGCAAGGTGGACTTGCCCACGTTGGGTTTGCCAACAATGGCGATCAGGCCACAGCGCCTGCTGCCCGGCGCAGGCCCGCTGACGGCACCGGCAGGTGGGCCGTCATCCGGGCTGTCCGCCGGCGAACCGGTTTGGGTCGTGTGGATCATGGGTCTCTGGTCTTCAGTGTTTGCAGCATCGCGGCAGCTGCCGCCTGTTCGCCCGCGCGCCGCGAGCCGCCGATGCCCCGTTCGGCCAGGTTGAGTTCGCCAATTTCACATTCCACATCGAAAGTCTGTTTGTGCGCAGCGCCCAAGGTTGCGACCACCCGGTACAGAGGCAGCCTCATTTTGCGGCCTTGCAGCCATTCCTGCAATTCGGTCTTTGCGTCCTTGCCGATGGCTTCCATGGTTTGATTGATCTCGACCTCGTGGAAGAGCCGCTGCACCAGGCTTTGCGCGGCCTCAAAGCCGCCATCCATATAAACCGCGCCAATGACCGATTCCAGCGCGTCGGCCAGGATGGACGGCCGCTTTTGGCCGCCTGATCGCATCTCGCCTTCGCCAAGCCGGATCACTTCGGGCAGGCCCAACACCACCGCCAGTTGGTGCAGGGTCTCCTGCTTCACCAGATTTGCGCGCACGCGCGAAAGGTCGCCTTCAGGCAGCAGGGCCAGGCGCCGGTACAGAAGGTCGGAAACGGCCAGGCTCAGCACCGAGTCACCCAGAAACTCCAAGCGCTCGTTGTGGTCTGCGGAGAAACTGCGGTGGGTCAACGCCTGGCCCAGCAAGGCGGGCTGGGCAAATTCATACTGGAGGCTGCGCTGCAAGGCAGCCAGGCCGGGTGGAGCGGCTTGGGTCACGCCGGCAAGATCGTCGGCAGGTTCACTTGGATCGACCTTCGTATTTCAGCGTCAAATAGGCCGGGCCGGTCAGGGGGATTTCGCGCTGGTAGGCGAACTTCACGACGATCTTGTCACCTTCTTTCGTGATCTCCAGATCTTTGCCGGTGACCGATTTGAAGTCATCTACCGCCGCCTGTTTGTCAAACAGGGTGCGCACTTCAACCACCGAATTGCCCTGCGCCGCCTTGTTGGCGGCTTTGATGATCGCCTGGTATTCGATGACGGTCGGAAACACCTGGGCAGCGATCACGCCACCCACTGCCAGCGTGCCGCCGACAAACAGCAGGCCCAGGAATGAGATGCCGCGCTGGCGGCTTTTGAATTGATGCTTCATGTTGTTACCCATTTCCTGACATCGCCCTCCATGGCGCAACCCACAACTCAGTTGAAGGACCCGATGCGTTTCAAATTGCCAAAATTCATCCAGACGAAGAACGCCTTGCCAACGATATTTTTGTCCGGAACGAACCCCCAATAGCGCGAATCCAGTGAATTGTCGCGGTTGTCGCCCATCATAAAGTAATGGCCATCCGGCACCTTGCAAACGGCGCCTTCAGCACTGTAGCGGCAGTTGCCGCGTTCGGGGAAATCCATCACTTCGGCGTCTGAAATACCGGCGCGCCGGCTTTCGTCATTGAGCATGCGGTGTTTGGCGCCGTCAATCTGCTCTTCAAACTGCGGGAAGTACCGCATGGCGTCTTCGTCAAAAAACTCCGGAACCTGCGCAGTGGCAACCGGCTTGCCGTTGATCGTCAGGCGCTTGTTGAGATAGGCCACCTCATCCCCGGGAATGCCGATCACCCGCTTGATGTAGTCCTGGCTGGGCTTGGGCGGGTAGCGAAAGACCATGACGTCGCCGCGTTGCGGGCTGCTGCCTTGGGTGATCTTCTGGTTGATCACCGGCAGGCGCACGCCATAGTGGTATTTGTTGACCAGGATCAGGTCGCCCACCCACAGCGTGGGGATCATCGAGCCCGACGGAATCTTGAACGGCTCGAAAAGGAACGAGCGCAGGAGGAACACCACAATGATCACGGGAAACAGGCCGGCGGTCCAGTCCAGCCACCAGGGTTGCTGGAGCAGTTGCGCCTTGGCCGCTGCGATGTCGCCGTCCACCTGTTTAATGCCAAGGTTGTTCAGGTTTTCCGTGCGTTTGGCGGCTTCGGCGTCGAGCAAGGCTGCTGCTTTGTTGCGTTGCGGCAAAAAGTAGCAACGTTCGGCCAACCAATACAAACCAGTGACCACCGTTGCCATGAACAGCAGCAACGCAAAGTTGCCGTCAATTCGGCCGGCATACCAAAGGCCTGCGTAGCCCGAGAAGGCGGCCAAGACGAGGGAAGTCAGAAATTGCATCAGACGATTCCCCCCGCGCTTGCGCAAGAGCCAGCGGCTGCGGGACTCAATCTTCCACCTGCAAAATAGCCAGGAATGCCTCTTGGGGCACTTCGACGGATCCAATCTGTTTCATGCGCTTTTTGCCTGCTTTTTGTTTCTCTAAGAGTTTCTTTTTGCGCGAGATGTCGCCGCCATAACACTTGGCGATGACGTTCTTGCGCAAAGCTTTGATTGTCTCACGGGCAATGATGTTGGCGCCAATGGCGGCCTGGATCGCCACGTCATACATCTGGCGCGAAATGACCTCGCGCATCTTGGCGACAACGGCGCGTCCGCGGAACTGGGACTGGGTGCGGTGTACGATGATCGACAGCGCGTCGACCTTCTCGGCATTGAGAAGGATATCGACCTTCACCACGTCTGCCGCCCGGTATTCCTTGAACTCGTAGTCCATTGACGCGTAGCCACGCGACACCGACTTCAGCTTGTCAAAGAAATCCAGCACGATCTCGGCCAGCGGCATCTCGTACGTGAGCATGACCTGCCGTCCGTGGTAGGCCATGTTCATTTGCACGCCACGCTTTTGGTTGGCCAGTGTCATCACGGCGCCTACGTACTCCTGGGGCATATAGAGATGCACCGTCACGATAGGCTCGCGAATCTCGTCCAGACGCCCCTGGTCAGGCATCTTCGACGGGTTTTCAACCATTTTTACCGTGCCGTCGACCTGCACGACC
>JANNEZ010000349.1:0-17424 GCA_031379255.1 Rhodoferax sp.
CCTTGATGGCGCTTTTGATGTCGAGGCAACCGGCGAGCACCAACGGCTGGTTGGCCACGATGCCGATGGTCTGGCCGTCCATGCGGGCAAAACCGATGACGATGTTTTTCGCGTATTCGGGTTGCAGCTCAAAAAAGTCGCCGTCGTCCACGGTTTTGACGATCAGCTCCTTCATGTCGTAGGGCTTGTTGGCGTTGTCCGGCACCAGTGTATCCAGGCTCATCTCGATGCGGTCCAGCGGGTCGCCGCTCTTGCGCACCGGCGCCTTTTCGCGGTTGCTCAGTGGCAGGTAGTTGTAGAGCCGGCGCAGCATGAGGAGCGCCTCCACGTCGTTCTCAAAAGCCAGGTCGGCCACGCCGCTCTTGGTGGTGTGCGAGATGGCGCCACCCAGCTCTTCGGCGGTGACGTCTTCGTGTGTGACGGTCTTGACGACCTCGGGGCCGGTGACAAACATGTAAGACGAGTCTTTCACCATGAAGATGAAGTCCGTCATGGCCGGCGAATACACCGCGCCGCCCGCGCAGGGACCCATCACCATGCTGATCTGCGGGATCACACCGCTGGCCATCACGTTGCGCTGGAACACGTCGGCGTAACCGCCCAGGCTGGCCACGCCTTCCTGGATACGTGCGCCGCCCGAGTCGTTCAGGCCAATCACCGGGGCGCCGACCTTCATGGCCTGGTCCATCACCTTGCAGATTTTTTCGGCATGGGCTTCACTGAGCGCGCCGCCAAACACGGTGAAGTCCTGGCTGAACACAAACACCAGGCGGCCGTTGATCATGCCGTAGCCAGTGACCACGCCGTCACCCGGAACCTTCTGCTCTTCCATGCCGAAATCGACACAGCGGTGCTCGACAAACATGTCCCATTCTTCAAACGTGCCTTCGTCCAGCAGCAGTTCGAGCCGCTCGCGGGCCGTGAGTTTGCCTTTTTTGTGTTGTGCGGCGATGCGTTTTTCGCCACCACCCTGCCGGGCGAGTTCACGCTTGGCTTCGAGTTGTTCCAATATGTCGTTCATAATGTATCTTAGTTAAATTTTTGTATTAATTAATGTCTATTTTAATATTTTTTAAATAGCAAACTATTCATTTAATTCGTGACTTAATAGCAGTTTTTTTGCTGCTGTTGACGGTGTAATAAGTCCTTTAAGTACTGCGTCGGTCGTCCCCGGCAACTGGTCGCGCACGCGGGGATGCGTGTGAAAGGACTGTTTGAGTCCCGCATCGATGCGCTCCCACATCCAAGCCAGGGCCTGCGTTTGCCGGCGTGTGGCGAGGCGCCCGCTGGCAGACTGCAGCGTCTTGAACTGCTGCACCGAAGCCCAGAAACGAGTCACCCCCTGGCCGAGCAGTGCGCTCAACTGGATGACCTGCGGGTGCCACATCTCCATCGTTCGGGCTGAGCTTGTCGAAGCCACAGGCCCTTCGACAGGCTCAGGACGAACGGACTCTCGATCAGGATTGCCATGCAAACCCAGCAGCCGCAGCGACGACAGGATCATCGCCTCGGCCCGCGTGGCGGCGTCTGGGTCAATGTCGGCCTTGTTGATCACCACCAGGTCTGCCAGCTCCATCACGCCCTTTTTGATCGCCTGCAGGTCATCACCCGCGTTGGGCAATTGCATCAACACAAACATGTCGGTCATGTTGGCCACCGCCGTCTCGCTCTGGCCCACACCCACGGTTTCGACAATCACGATGTCATAACCCGCCGCTTCGCAGACCAGCATCGCCTCACGCGTTTTCTCGGCCACGCCACCCAGCGTGCCGCTGCTGGGACTCGGGCGAATGTAGGCTTGTTCATGCACGGACAACTTTTCCATGCGCGTCTTGTCACCCAGAATCGAACCGCCTGACACCGTGGACGACGGATCGACCGTCAAAACCGCTACCCGATGGCCCTGCGCAATCAAATACAGGCCCAGCACTTCGATAAAGGTGGATTTGCCCACACCCGGCACGCCGCTGATGCCCAACCGGAACGAGTTGCCCGTGTGCGGCAGCAAAGCAGTGAGCAATTCATCCGCCTGCGCGCGGTGGTCAGCGCGGGTGGACTCCAGCAGCGTGATGGCTTTGGCAATGGCGCGGCGCTGGGCCGTACCTTCGCCCTGAGTGATCTCTTGGGCGTTCACGCGGCCCAGTTCTCCAGCTTAAGGCCGTCGATACGTTCGAATTCACGGGTGTTGTTGGTCACAAAAGTTGCGTTCATCGCCAACGCCTGACAGCCAAGCAACAGGTCCAGCTCGCCAATCATCGCTCCAGACCTTTTCAGCTTGGTTTTTTGTGACGCGTAATGCCAAACCGCGACAGAGTCCCAAGCAATGACCTGAACCAAGCTTAAAAAATCTCTCAAGTTCGCACGGTTGGATTCAACACGACTGCTGTTTTCCACACCATAGGCCAGTTCCGCCGCCACGATGGAAGAAATGGAAATGTCTTGGGGGTCAACTTCAAGGAAACGTCGGGTCACCTTCTTGTAACGTCGATTGATGAAATAGGCGCAGATGTTGGTGTCCAGCAAATACATGAGGCCTGCTCAGTCAAAACTTACGGGGTCGCGCAGGCCTGAATGGTCGCGTTCAATTTCTTCTGGCATCCCTTCAAAGCCATCTAGAATTTTTTCCATTCGCGCCCACCACTGCTCCTTCGTCAATTTCGGCCGCAAAATCACCGCGTCCCCCTGGCGCTCTATCGTGACCTCATCGGTAGCAAAACGATAGGCCTTGGGCAAACGCACAGCTTGGCTGCGGCCAGTTTTGAAAACTTTGGCGGTGTCTAGAACAGCAGAATTCATGTGAGACTCCTCGGCACGGGTTTGGCAGGATTGCTTTGGTATATATCAATGATATATACCAATTCAAACGACGTCAAGCCAGCGCCTTCTTGATCTGAGCCAGTACATCCTTCGCACTCACCGGAATAGGCGTTCCTGGCCCATAAATGCCTTTGACCCCCGCAGCATACAAAAAGTCGTAATCCTGGCGCGGCACCACGCCGCCAACAAAAACGATGATGTCATTCGCACCCTGTTTTTTCAGTTCCTCGATGATCGCCGGCACCAGGGTTTTGTGCCCCGCTGCGAGAGTCGACACACCGACCGCATGCACGTCGTTTTCAATCGCCTGGCGGGCGCATTCTTCAGGGGTCTGGAACAGCGGGCCAATGTCCACATCAAACCCCAGGTCGGCGAACGCGGTGGCGACCACTTTGGAGCCGCGGTCGTGGCCGTCTTGCCCGAGTTTGGCGACCATCACGCGCGGGCGGCGGCCCTGCGCCGTGGCAAATTGGGCGATTTCGGCCTTGATGGCGTTCCAGTAGTCCATGGTGTCTGCGTGTGTGGCATCCGCATCGTAAGCCGCTGCGTAAACGCCTGTGACTTTGTGGGTGTCGGCGCGATGGCGGCCGAAGGATTTTTCGAGCGCATCACTCACTTCGCCCACCGTGGCGCGCAGGCGGATGGCCTTGACGGTCAAGTCCAGCAGATTGCCCATGCCGCCAGCGGCATCTCCGGGCACTGTAGATTCAGCCGCTGAGGAGAGCGCCTGAAGCGCCTGCTGCACCTGAACCGCATCGCGATTCGCCCGGACCGTTTTCAGCAGTGCGATCTGGCCGTCGCGCACCGCCACGTTGTCGATGTCGCGTGCTTCAATCGCGTCTTCTTCTTTCAGCTTGTATTTGTTGACACCCACAATCACGTCGCGGCCAGAGTCAATGCGCGCCTGTTTTTCCGCCGCCGCCGCTTCGATTTTGAGTTTGGCCCAGCCGCTGTCCACAGCCTTGACCATGCCGCCCATGGACTCGACTTCTTCAATGATTTTCCAGGCCGCGTCCGCCATGTCTTGCGTCAGCTTTTCCATCATGTAGCTGCCGGCCCAGGGGTCGATCACACTGGTGATATGGGTTTCTTCCTGGATGATGAGTTGTGTATTGCGGGCAATGCGCGAGCTGAATTCGGTGGGCAGCGCGATGGCTTCGTCAAACGAATTGGTGTGCAGGCTCTGCGTGCCGCCAAACACCGCTGCCATGGCTTCGACCGTGGTGCGAACGATGTTGTTGTATGGGTCCTGCTCGGTCAGGCTCCAACCGCTGGTCTGGCAGTGTGTGCGTAACATCAGCGATTTCGGCGACTTCGCGTTGAAGCCCGTCATGATGCGGTGCCACAACACGCGGGCCGCGCGCATCTTGGCCACTTCGAGGTAAAAGTTCATGCCAATGGCCCAGAAGAACGAGAGGCGCCCGGCAAACTCGTCCACGTCCATGCCTTTGCCAATCGCCGTCTTCACATACTCCTTGCCATCGGCCAGCGTGAAGGCCAGCTCCAGCGCCTGGTTGGCGCCGGCCTCCTGCATGTGGTAACCGCTGATCGAGATCGAGTTGAACTTCGGCATGTTTTTGGCCGTGTACTCGATGATGTCGCCAATGATGCGCATGCTGGGCGCGGGCGGGTAGATGTAGGTGTTGCGCACCATGAACTCTTTCAGAATGTCGTTCTGAATGGTGCCGCTCAACTGGTCTTGCGCCACACCCTGCTCTTCGGCGGCGACGATGTAACCCGCCAGCACCGGCAGCACCGCGCCATTCATGGTCATGCTCACACTCACCTTGTCCAGCGGAATCTGGTCAAAGAGAATCTTCATGTCTTCCACCGAATCGATCGCCACGCCGGCCTTGCCGACGTCGCCGGTCACGCGCGGGTGGTCGCTGTCGTAGCCCCGGTGTGTGGCCAGATCAAACGCCACTGACACGCCTTGCCCACCGCCCGCCAGGGCCTTGCGGTAGAAGGCGTTGGATTCTTCGGCGGTGGAAAAACCGGCGTATTGGCGGATCGTCCAGGGCCGCACCGCGTACATCGTGGCCTGCGGGCCGCGAATATAAGGCGCAAAACCGGGCAGCGTGTTGGTGTGGGGCAAACCGGCCAGGTCTTGGGCGGTGTAAAGCGCCTTGACCTGGATACCGTCTGGCGTCATCCAGCCCAGAGCGTCCACTTGGCCATTGGGCGCGGATTTGGCGGCGGCTTTTTCCCAATCGGCCAGGCTCGGGCCGGGTGTTGATTCAGTGCTCAAGGCCCTGATTTTAAGGGGTTTTCCAGTCCATAATTATAAATTTAAAATTCAAATTGATGTAAGATTCGGCCATCACACGCCGCCCATGAACGCCTTACTGTCACCCGACCGCCTCAAGCCCCGCGCACTGTATGAAGAAGTCGCCGAGTTGCTGCGCCAGCGCATCTTCAAACGCGAGCTGGAGCCCGGAAGCTGGATCGACGAGCTGAAGATCGCCGAGGAATACGGCATCAGCCGCACCCCCCTGCGCGAGGCGCTCAAGGTGCTGGCCGCCGAAGGCCTGGTGACGATGAAAGTGCGCCGTGGCGCCTACGTGACCGAGGTATCCGAGCAGGACCTCACCGAGGTTTACCACTTGTTGAGCCTGCTGGAATCGGACGCCGCCGGCATGGTGGCCACACACGCCAGCGCGGCCCAGCTGGGCGAGCTGAAAAACATCCACGAACAGCTCGAAGCCACCGTGCGCCAAGGCAAAACCGACCGCGAGAAGTTTTTTGAGGTCAATGAGCGCTTCCACATGGCGTTGCTCAAAATCGCCAACAACCGCTGGCGCGACCAGATGGTGGCCGACCTGCGCAAGGTGATGAAGCTGAACCGCCACCACTCACTCTTCAAGACCGGCCGCGTGGAAGACTCACTGGCCGAACACCGCGCCATCATGGCGGCTCTGGCTGCGCGCGATACCGCCGCCGCCACCCTGTGCATGAAGGCGCATTTTCAGAACGGGCTGGAGGCGGCGTTCTGATTTTTTGAGGTGTGAATGTTTACATACCCAATTTGGGTATTTCGATATCGATTATTCGTAATAATAAGAATTTATATTTATTTTATTAGTATAAATTAAGCATTTTTAATATTTTATATATAGCATTAAATGCAATAAATTCGTGACTTTATAGTCTTTATTATTAGTTATAAATATTTCTATTTTTATTTGTTAATAGAGTCTCGGTCTATAGCCAACGCCGCCCGCCTTGGCTTTCTCGACATCACGACCAGTATGATAAAATGTCATACCATGACCAAAGCAAAAATCGCCATCACCGTCAGCCCACTTGTCTTGAACAGGCTGGATGCCTGGGTGCAACGTGAGCACTACGCCAGCCGAAGCGAAGCGATTGAACAAGCCGTTGAAGCACAGTTGCAGCGCTTGGAGCGCACGCGCTTGGCAGCGCAGTGCGCGCTGCTGGATGTGGATGAAGAGCAATCCATGGCAGAAATGGGATTGGTCGCAGACACTGCATCATGGCCGGTGTTTTAAGGGGCGAGATACGTTGGGCTGAGCTTGACCCAACGCGTGGCAATGAGCAGCAAGGCACTCGCCCCGTGCTTGTCATCAGCCACGATGTCTTCAATGAGCGTTCGGGCACGGTGCTGGCGATGGCGATTACCTCGCAAGCGCAACGGGCGGGCTTTCCGTTGACGCTGCCGCTGGGCAAACTGGGTGGCAAACCGGCCTGGTTAAAAATCAGTCAGGTTCGCGTTTTATCGACGCAGCGCCTGGGGCGCAAGCTGGGCCGGGTCACGCCGGAGCAGCTTGCGCAGGCAATCGATGGGTTGAATGAAATCGTGGGTGATTGATTTTTACCGTCGCAGCCTTCAAAAGCCTGGAGCGCACTGCGTCGAGAGGCCAATTTTCCAAAGAATCAGATTGATACGGCCTCTCAAAATGACAAATCAAGCCGCCACGGGCGCCTGCACCGGCGCAGGCGGGTTGAACACCGCCTTGGTCTCCAGAAACTCCTCAAACCCCAAAGCGCCCCACTCGCGGCCATTGCCCGACTGTTTGTAGCCGCCAAAGGGCGCGGCGTTGTCACCTCCAGCGCCGTTCAAATGCACATTGCCGGTGCGCAGGCGCGCGGCGATCTGGCCGGCGGCTTCGGGCGTTGCGGCATAGACGTAACCCGAGAGGCCGTAGGGTGTGTCGTTGGCAATCGCCACGGCTTCGTCCACGCCGCCGCTGTAGGGCAACATGCACAAGACCGGGCCGAAAATTTCCTGGCGGGCGATGTCCATCTGGTTGTTGACGTTGCTGAAAATCGTCGGCTTGGTAAAATAACCGGCACTGATGCCGTCAGGCCGGCCTACGCCGCCCGCCACCACTTTGGCACCCTCGGCTAGGCCGCGTTCGATCATCTTCTGCACCCGGCCAAACTGCGCGCCGTTGGCCAGCGGGCCCATGGTGGTGTCGGCGGCGGCAGGGTCGCCCACCTTGATTTTGGCCACGGTGGCTGCGGCGATGGCTTCGGCTTCGGCAAGTTTGCTGGCGGGCACCAGCATGCGGCTGGGCGCGTTGCAGCTTTGGCCGGTGTTGGTCATCATGCTCATCACGCCATGTTTCACGGCAGCGGCCAGGTCGGCGTCTTCGGTGATGATATTGGCAGACTTGCCCCCCAGCTCCAGCGAGACGCGTTTGATGGTTTCAGCGGCCGCTTTTTGCACCAGAATGCCGGCGCGGGTGGAGCCGGTGAAGGACACCATGTCCACCTCCGGGTGGCTCGACAAGGCCGCGCCGACGCCCGGACCATCACCGTCGACCAGGTTGAACACACCCGCAGGCACACCGGCTTCGTGCAGGATTTCCGCCAGCACGTGGGCGCTCAACGGCGCCAGTTCGCTGGGTTTCAAAACCATGGTGCAGCCGGTGGCCAGCGCCGGGGCGATCTTGCAGGCCATCTGGTTCATCGGCCAGTTCCACGGCGTGATCAGCGCGCACACACCCACCGGTTCACGCACGATGCGGGTGGTTTTCTGCATTTTTTCAAATTCAAAGTCGGCCAGCACTTTGGCGGCGACGATGAAATGGCCGAGCCCTGCCGGGGCCTGCGCACGCGTGGCCAAACCCGCCAGCGGCGCGCCCATTTCGAGTGACACCGCAGCGGCCACGTCATTCATGCGCTTTTTGTACACGGCAATGATCGATTGCAGCAACTCGCCGCGTTGCGCGACTGTCGTCTGCGAGTACGTCGCAAAAGCCTTGAGCGCGGCTTTGACGGCGCGGTCGGCGTCAGCGGCGCTGCCGATGGAAATGGCGCCCACGGCCTTCTCGGTGGCGGGGTTGATCACCGGCATGGGGTTGGCAACGAGCGGAGCAACCCATGCGCCATCGATATAAAACTGGGTGGTGTCAGGCATGGTGTGTTCCTCAGGAGATGGATTCAAGTTCGTTTGTGGCACGGTCGCAATTTTGCATGAGTTCCGCAGGCGCTTCATGAGCCAGCGCCATCACCGCGTGCGGCGGCAAATGTTTGAGCCGGTGGTCGCTCCACACCTGGCGCCAGCGCCGGCTGCCCGGCAGGCCGTGGCGCAGGCCCAGCATGTGCCGCGCAATCGCGCTCCAGGGCGTGCCGTATATAGCCGCCTCGCGGGCCATGTAGTCGCACATCTGGGACTCAACCTGGTCGCGGGTCAATTCGGCGCGGGCTGAACCTGCCCCAACCGCTTCGCCCCAAAACGCCGCATCCCACGAGGCCAGCCACCACGGGTTGTGATAGGCCTCGCGGCCGAGCATCACACCATCGAGCTGTCGCAGTTCTTCAGCGATTTGAGTGGACGTGGTGAGGCCGCCATTGATGACGATGTTGAGCTGGGGAAAGTCTTTTTTAAGCTGGCGCACCACCCCATACCGCAAAGGCGGCACTTCGCGATTGGCCTTGGGCGAAAGGCCCTTGAGCCAGGCATTGCGCGCGTGCACGATGAAGGTGCGGCAGCCCGCTTCAGACACCGTGCCGACGAAATCGCGCACAAAGCCGTAACTCTCCGGTGTGTCTTCGGTTTTATCGATGCCGATGCGGTGTTTCACTGTCACCGGCGTTTTGGCAGAATCCACCGCGTCCAGCATCGCCTTGACGCAATCGGCCACCAGAGCAGGCTCGGCCATCAAACACGCGCCAAACGAGCCACGCTGCACCCGGGGCGACGGGCAGCCGCAGTTCAAGTTGATTTCGTCGTAGCCCCAGGATTCACCGAGCTTGGCGCATTGGGCCAGCTCCGCCGGTTCGCTGCCACCCAGTTGCAAAGCGAGCGGGTGCTCCTCGGCGTTGAAATCCAGATGGCGCGGCTGGTCTCCGTGCAATAAAGCGCCGGTGGTGACCATTTCGGTGTACAGCAGCGCGTTTTTGGACAGTAGGCGGTGGAAATACCGGCAATGGCGGTCGGTCCAGTCCATCATGGGGGCGACGGATATGCGCCGATTTAGCGGCTTGGGCGCAAAAGATGAAGGGGTTATCCGCACGACCTCAATTATTGCAGTCCGCAGGCTTGTAACTGAACCCGCTGGCCAAACCTTGATCGCACCCGCAAGCCACCTGGAACGTGTCGATTTTTATTACAATTAACTTGCACAATAAACGTGTCGAAGTAGTAACTCGATGATTTTATTGAATAAAAACTTTTGGCATGATATTTGCTTAATTCGATTCGGAAACCTATTTGATCTCCCGCAAATTAATTTGAAAGACTGACAATGCACAAATTCATTAAATCTGTCGTTCTTGCCAGCACCTTGGCTTTGGGCTTGGGGTTGATGCAGTCTGCCTCAGCCTTGGTGGTTGTCGGGACTGACGATAACGGAGCAAGTGGCGCATTTCGCACTGACTCTGCCTTGACCCAGGCAGCCTCCGCTGGAACGGTGAGCTTCACCTGGAGTTACAGCACTGCGGATTTCAATCCAAGTTTTGACCCGGCTGGTTATTTGAAAGGATTTGTTCCGGTACCGCCTGAATTGTTGACTCCCTTTCAATTGACTGACGACGTGGGGCTCAACAACCAGAACGGCGTAGGAAATTTTTCTGTTGCAGCGAATGAATTTTACGGCTTTTATGTTTTCAGCACGGACAGCGATTTAGGCGCGGGCGTGTTGACCGTCGATGGTATTGTTTTCACACCCCGTGTGGTCGACCCCAACCCGAACCCGATTCCCGAACCCGGCTCAATGGCCCTTCTTGGCCTGGGATTGGTCGGCTTGGCGCTGGCGAGAAAACGCAAACCGGCCTGATCACACAAGATTGCCGCCTGCCAATAAAAAAACCCCATTAAAAAACCCCGCAAATGCGGGGTTTTTTAATGGGGTTTTTTACTGCACCACTTCTATGCCGTTTGTATCAACAAGCCGCAGCAGCCTGGATTCGAGTCACAAATTCGCCGTTTGCGCCGCAAAAGCTATGGGTACCGTTGCCATTGTTAAAGACCGAGTAGTTATAAGTCCCTCCCGCACCCAGGTAAGTGTGCGTAACGGTCGCACGTATGCCATTTACCCCGAAACCTGTGGCAACCCAACTGCCAACTGTCTGCGTCGGATCAACCGCGTGGCCAGGGCCGCGTTTGTAGTCAACCAAAGCGCCACCCGCCTGGTGCAGTTCTTGCCATAAAAAATTGGGCTGGGTTGCCGTGGGAGGTGAACATACCGTGTTGCCCGTCAGCAATGCATTCAGGGTTGCGACGGTGTTTACAGCGGTAATAGGGCCGGGGGGGCCCACTGGCACAGCACAAGCCGCCACAGCCTGCCCCGCCATACCCAACACCGCCATCCCAACACCCGCCGCCTGCCATAATTTTTTCATGTGTTTCTCCTAGAAAAAGTGCGTTTCGGAATCCCGCAAGCAGAGCCTTGCCACCAGCCATCGGGTTGTTAACGGGCAAGCATGCAATTTCAGTGCCATGGGTGATAACTTCAAACAGATCATGGACTTACGTCGAACCACGGACAACAAAAATTAGCGCTTGTAAAAAAAACCGACAGGCGTTTTCGCGTTGAAGTGAGGGTCAATGAGGGTCAATGCGCGTTAAAGAGGGTCAATCGGCAAGCCTGTCCTGCAGGACTCGGTCTGTCCCCGCCGCTTTGGCGGTTGCCAGCGCGCTAAGCGCTCGCTCGGTAATCGACCGATCATTATCCGCCGGCTTCGACGCCGCCACCCCAATACTCACCGTCATCCCCCGGTGCCGCCAGCGGATCGCCTTGACCGAACTTCGCACCCGCTCGGCGACGATTTGGGCGCCTTCGATGGTCGTGTCGGGCAAAACGACGGCAAATTCGTCATTTTCGTAACGCACCACGTAATCGTACGCCCGGGCATGCGACTTGAGCGCCTGCGCCACTTGCTGCAAGACTTCGTCGCCCCCGTGGCGGCCAAACTCTTCGTTGTAGGCGTGCAGCTTGTCCACGTCGACCATCAACAGCGCCAGCGGCGCCTGGGTGCGGCCCGTGCGGGCGGACTGCTGGTTCATGATGCGTTCAAACGCCGCGCGGTTTTTCAGGCCCGTCAGTGTGTCGGTGGCGCTTTGCTCAAACACCAGCATGTTCATCTCTTCCAGCTGGGTCTGGCAGACCTTGAGCTGCGCCTCGGTGTCGCGCAGCTCGCCCATCGTGCCTTCGAGCATCGCCAGGGCTTCGTCCAGGTTCATGGTGGGCATTAGGGAGTCCATGGGTGTACTTTCCGGGTTGCAGGCCCGCATGTTAGCCCAGCGCCTGTTCGGGCGGTTTCAATCCTTGTAGCGCTCGCGCAGCAAGTTCTTCTGCACCTTGCCCATGGTGTTGCGCGGCAGCTCCGCCACAACGTGGCAATGTTTCGGGATCTTGAAGTTCGCCAGCCGTGCTTTGAGACCGGTGATCACCTCCTGCGGGCTCAACACCACCCCCGGCCTGGCCACCACCACCGCCACGCCCACCTCGCCGAAATCGGGGTGGGGCACGCCCACGAGAGCGCTTTCCAGAACGCCGGGCAACTCGTTGATGTAGCCCTCAATCTCGGCCGGATAGACGTTGTAGCCGCCGCTGATGATGAGGTCTTTGGACCGGCCAACGATGGAGACATAACCCCGTTCATCGACTTTGCCGACGTCGCCGGTCTTGAAATAACCATCGGATGTGAACTCGTCGGCGGTTTTATCCGGCATGCGCCAGTACCCTTTGAACACGTTGGGGCCTTTGACTTCAATGTCACCGATGTCATTGACGCCCAGGGTCTTGCCGTCTTCGCCGCTCACGCGCAGCGCGACGCCCGGCAACGGGAAACCCACCGTGCCCCCGCGCCGCTCGCTTTGGTTCTGGAAGCGGTCGTCGGCCCGATACGGGTTGGAGGTGAGCATCGCCGTCTCAGACATGCCGTACCGCTCGAGGATGGTGTGGCCCGTGCGCGTTTGCCAATCGTTGAAGGTTTCCACCAGCAACGGCGCCGAGCCCGCAACGAACAGGCGCATGTTGCGCGCAACCTCGCGGTTCAGGCCCGGCTCGGCCAGCAGGCGCACGTACAGCGTGGGCACGCCCATGAAGACGGTCGCCTGCGGCATCTTCCTGAGCACAAATTTCGGATCGAACTTGCCCAGCCAGATCATCTTGCTGCCGTTGAGCAGCGCGCCGTGCAGCGCCACAAACAGGCCATGCACGTGGAAGATCGGCAAGGCGTGGATCAACACATCACCACCGTCTTGCAGCGATTGGCCCGGCGCGCGCCAGCCCCAATAGTCTTTGAGCACCTGGGCATTGCTCAGCATGTTGCCATGCGTGAGCATGGCGCCCTTGCTGCGCCCGGTGGTGCCGCTGGTGTAGAGGATGGCGGCCAGGTCGTCGGCGCGGCGCACGGCGGGCACGTGCGCGTCGGAGCAAAATGCCGCCCGTTGCAGGAGCGAGCCGGTGCGGTCGTCGCCCAGTGTGAAGACGTGGGTCACACCGGCTTTGAAGGCGATTTTGCTCACCCAGCCAAAGTTGGCCGGTGTGCATACCACCACCGCCGGCTCGGCATTGCCAATGAAATACCCGATCTCGGCGCTTTGGTACGCGGTGTTGAGGGGCAAAAACACCAGGCCCGCGCGCAATGTCGCCAAATACAGAATCGCCGCCTCGACCGACTTCTCCACCTGCACGGCCACCCGCGAACCTTCAGGAAGATTCAAGGCGTCCAGCAGGTTGGCGACCATCGCCGTGGCGCGCTCAAGGTCACGCCAGGAGTACAACAAACCGCTGTCGGTTTCAATGGCAATCTGATCGAGATTCTTGGGAAACGCAGCCCGCAAAGCTATAAAAAGATTCATTGTCGTGTAATTATATTTGTAATAAAAATTTAGGAATAATTAGATACAAAATTATTCCTAAAAAAGTAGCAAACTATTTAATAAATTCGTGACTTCAATGATTAACAGTCACATCAACTAAAAATTAAATTAAATAATTGTCAATCAAGCCGTGCACCCGATTGCTTAACCACCTCAGCCCACTTCTTGATTTCTGCGCTGACAAAGCGGCCAAACTCCTCCGGGCTCAAGCCGGGTACGTCGGCCGCCTGGTTGAACCAGACCTGCTTGATCTCCTCCAGCGCCAGCACTTTGTTGCTGTTGGCGATCATGCCGTCGATCGCGTCTTTGGGTGTGCCTTTGGGCGCCCACAAGGCGTACCAGGTGCTGACCTTGTAGTCTGGCAGCCCTTGCTCGGCGGCGGTGGGCAAATTGGGGAATGCGGCTGCGCGTTTGTCAGCGGCCAGGGCAATCGCCTTCAATTTGCCACCCCTGAGTTGCGGCGCGCTGGTGCCCATGCCGTCGAACACCATGTCCACGCTGCCAGCCAGCAAATCCGTCATGGCCGGCCCTGCGCCGCGGTAGGGAATGTGGGTGATGAAAGTTTTTGTTTGCAGCTTGAAGAGTTCACCCGCCATGTGGTGTGCAGTGCCGTTACCGGCCGAGCCGTAATTGGCCCTGCCCGGATTGGCCTTGAGGTAGGCGACAAAACTCTTCAGGTCGTTGGCAGCGATTTTTTGCGGATTGACAGAGATTACCTGCGGCACGCGGGCGATGATCTGCACCGGGATGAAGTCTTTCTCCAAGTCGTAATCCAGCTTGGGGTACATGCTGACGGCAATCGAGTGGTGCACCGCGCCCATGAACCAGCTGTGCCCGTCCGGCGGCATACGCGCCGCGACCGAGGCCCCGACCGTACCGCCCGCGCCGCCCCGGTTGTCAATGATGAACTGCCGGCCGGTGAGTTTGCTCATCTGCGCGGCCCAGGGGCGCGCGAAGGCATCCGTGCCGCCGCCTGCGGGGAACGGGTTGAGAATCGTCACCGGCTTGCTCGGCCAAGTCGACTGGGCCTGCACCGCAAACCCATGCACCACCGCCGCAGCGCCCGCTGCGCGCAAAACCCCGCGCCGGGAAAAATTCATCGCCATACTTGTCTCCTGTCGTTATTGAAAAAACCAATCGGTGCGTGCTACTACAAAAGCAGGTCTTGCACGTCTGAAGATACCGCGATTTTGCCTTGGATCAGCTGCGCCCTGTGTTTGTCCAGCCGCCGCAGGTCATACAGGTAATTGACCATCAGGCCGTAGGACTGCTTCAAGCCCTTGGCAGAGAGATCACCGGCCCAGTTGAGGCGCTCGACGCGGGCGCCATTGCCCAGGTGAAAACGTCCCACCGGGTCTGCCGGTTTGCCGTTGACCATTTCAGTGCCGAGGTAATGCGCGGCAAACTGCAGCAGCACCTTGCGCAGGACGGCGCCACCTTCATGGGCGTCGCCATGTTCATGCGCGCGCTCATGGGCACGCTCGATCGCACTCAAAAAATGCTCACTGCCGGGCGGGTCAAAATTAAGCGCCCGCCCCAGGTTCGCGCGCATCTTGTCGTCCAGCCGGGCGAGCATGGCCGCAGCGTTTTTCCCGAGCCAGGCGCGAAACCCCGGAATCGGCGACAGGGTCGCGAAGACCTTGAGCCGGGGGAATTCCTGCTTCAGGACTTCCACCACCCGCTTGATGAGCGAATCCCCGAAACTCACGCCGCGCAAACCTTCCTGGGTGTTGCTGATGGAGTAAAACACTGCCGTTGTGGCCTTTTTGAGGTCAGCCGCGTCAGCCAGCTCGTCCAGCAAGGGCGTGATGGCGTCGGCCATTTTGTCGACCAGCGCCACTTCCACAAAAATCAGCGGTTCGTCGGGCAACCGCGGGTGGAAAAACCCGTAACAACGCCGGTCGGAATCGAGCCGGTTTTTCACGTCGGCCCAGCTCTTGATGTCGTGCACGGCTTCGTATTTGATGAGTTTTTCGATCAACGAAGCCGGCGAGTCCCAGCTGATGCGGCGCAAATCCAGAAAACCGACGTCAAACCAGGTCGAAAACATGTATTCCATCTCGACATCCAGCGCCTGCAGCCGTTTGTTGGATTTGAGGTGAGGCAACAGCTCGGCGCGCAAATCCACCAGAAACCGGATGCCGCCGGGGTAGACGCTGAAACGCTGCAGCAAGCGCCGGCGGGGCGACACCGTGGCGCGGCGGAAAGTGACCTCGGCAGCCGGTTCATCCGGTGTGCCATGTGCGCGGGCAAACGCTTCGCGGGCCAGCTTGACGGTGTGCGGATCGGTGACGAACTGTTCGCTCATCAGCAGCCAGAGATCGCGGCGCTCCTCGGGCTTGGCGCTGGCATACCAGGTTGCCACCGCCAGCGCGCGCCGCCCGCCCTCCACTTCGCTGACCTGCGGGTCAATGACCGACTTGAGCCCGTCCAACAGGCGCCGCAATTCGCGCGGCGAGGTGGCTTCGCCCTTGTGCGTCAGGCTGCCATTCAGGCGCTCATGGGAGGATCTGGGCGCACCCGGTTGGGCGGCCATCACCCTGACGGCCTCGGTCGAGCCGTTGTCCAGCGCGGGCGCTGGCGCCGCGCCCGGGCGGCTGGCGTTGACCGCGCCGGCGTCCTGCGGCGACGCGGCCGGATGCGGCAGGAGTTTCGCCACCTGGTTGCTGATCCACGAGGCGGTGTTCATGCCTGCACCCGGCTTTGGTGGTTGAGCGCGACGTCGCGCAGCGCCTCGCGCTGGCGCGTCAGGTGGGTGCGCATGGCCGCTTCGGCGCCTTCGCTGTCCCGGGCCTTCAGGGCGGCAAACACCGCCAGGTGTTCGTTCAGGCTCTGGTCCATGCGCCCGGCCGGCCGCAGGCTCTGCAGACGCGCCAGTTTCAGGATCTTGCGCAGGTCGCCGATCACCTGCGCCAGCCAGCGGTTGCTGGCCAGGGTGATGATGGCTTCGTGGATGGCGAAATTAGTGGCGTAGTAGTCGGTGATGCGGCGCGCCCGGGCCTGTTTTTCAAGGCGGTCATGCAGGGTCTGGAGCACAGCCAGGTCGGCGTCTGTGGCCTTGCGCGCGGCCTCAAAGGCGCACCGCCCTTCAAGCAAGGCGATGACGGGGAAAATTTCGTCCAGGTCCTGTTCGGTGACCTGGTTCACAAAACTGCCGCGCCGCGGCTCGTGCCGCACCAGGCCTTCTGCCGTCAAAACCTTGAGCGCCTCACGCAGCGGCGTGCGCGAGATCGAGAGGCTCTGGCACAGGCCGGGTTCGTCCAGAAACATGCCCGGCGCCAGCTCGCCCGAGAAAATCCGGTCCCGCAGGGTTGCGGCAACCTCGGTGTGCAATGAATTCTGGACCAGGCGCATGGACAAAGCTCCCAATTTTTCCGAAAGATAATTTTCCGTAATTATAAGTAATTACAGAAAAAACTCAAGCGGCGCGGCCGATCTGCGGCATCAATTCCGGGAGCCTATGCTTCGCGCCCCTGCGCCCACATCCAAAGCGCTGCGCCGCCCAGAATCATCGGCACACACAACCATTGCCCCATGCTCATGCCCAGGCTCAAGATGCCCAAATGCGCGTCAGGCTCGCGGAAGAACTCGGCGATGAACCGAAATGCGCCATAACCGATCAGGAACGCAGCCGACACCTGGGCCTGTTTGCGCTCTTTGCGGGCATACAGCCACAACAGCACAAACAACAACATCCCCTCCAGCAGGATCTGGTAAATCTGCGACGGATGGCGCGGCAGCTCTCCTGCGCCACGAAACACCATGCCCCAGGGCAAAGATGGGTCCGCCACACGCCCCCACAATTCGCCATTGATGAAGTTGCCTATCCGCCCCGCCGCCAGGCCCGTGGGCACACACGGCGCGACAAAAT
This sequence comes from Rhodoferax sp., assembly GCA_031379255.1. Lineage (GTDB taxonomy): Bacteria > Pseudomonadota > Gammaproteobacteria > Burkholderiales > Burkholderiaceae_C > JANYCG01. The sequence goes on from JANNEZ010000349.1 coordinate 16,986, forward strand.
CCATCACTTGAAAAAACGGCCGCTGGCGCGATCGCGCAAACCAGACCATCGCCGCCATCACACCCAGCAAGCCGCCATGAAAACTCATGCCGCCTTGCCACACGGCAAGAATCTCCAGCGGATGCGCCAGGTAATACAGCGGCTTGTAGAACAGGCAATAACCGATGCGCCCCCCCAGAATCACGCCCAACACGCCGAGGAAAAGGATGTCCTCTACGTCTTTGCGGATCCACAGCGGCGAGGTTTCAGCTTTTTTGCCGCTGCCAGAGGTGACTGTGAGATTGGCAAACGGCGGATGATGAAGCCGCCGGAAACCCAGCCACATGAAGAGCCCAAACGCCGCCAGATAGGTAAGCCCGTACCAGTGAATGGCCAGCGGCCCCAATTGCAGCGCGACCGGGTTGATTTGCGGGTGGATCAGCATGGCGCGTATTGTGCC
>JANNEZ010000548.1:0-6522 GCA_031379255.1 Rhodoferax sp.
AGCACCGGCCCACCGGTGTGATCGCCGCGCGCATGCAGGCGGTCGAAACCATCCGCGAGTTTGTCGCCTCCAGCCTGGTCACCCTGCTGCTGGATTTCCCGTTTTTGCTGATCTTTGTGGGCATCATGTTTTGGTACAGCGTGCCGCTGACCTTGATGGTGCTGGCCATCCTTGCGGTGATCACCCTGATTTCCATCGCCGTCGCGCCGATCTTCCGCGAGCGCCTCAACCACCAGTTCATGCTGGGCGCGCGCAACCAGGCCTTTTTGACCGAATACATCGCCAGCCTGGAGACGGTCAAGAGCCTGCAAATGGAGCCGCAGCTAGGCCGCCGCTACCGGGGTTACCTCGCCACTTACCTCGAAGCGGGCTTCCACACCAAACAGATCGGCAACACTTACAACGTGGTGGCCGGCATGTTGGAGCAACTGATGACCATGCTGGTCTTGTGCGGCGGCGCCTGGATCGTGATGAAAGGCAGCCTCACCGGCAGCGTAGACCCGGACGCCGAACCCTTCACCATCGGCATGTTGGTCGCCTTCCAGATGTTTGCCAGCAAACTGAGCCAGCCGATGATGCGTCTGGTCGGCCTGTGGCAACAGTTCCAGCAGGCCAATATTTCCGTCAAACGCCTGGCCGACATCATGAATGCGCCGCCTGAGCCCTACGCCACCGCGCCCAGCCGCGAGACCAAACGCTTGGGCTTGGTGGAAATTACCGCCCTGGGCTTTCGGTACGGCGAAGACCGGCCGCTTTTATACGACAAGCTGAACATCACCTTGAAGCCCGGCACGACCACCCTGCTGGTGGGCCCATCCGGCTCAGGCAAATCCACATTGGCCAAGCTGCTGCAGGGCTTTTATGTACCCACCAGCGGACAAATCCGCATTGATGGCACCGACATCCGCCACCTGGCCGCCAACGAACTGCGCGCCTACTTCGGCGTGGTGCCGCAAGAAACCAACCTCTTCAGCGGCAGTATTTACGACAACCTGGTGTTGGCCAACCCGCAGGCCAACTTCGAGCAGGTGGTGCAGGCCTGCAAGATGGCCGAGATCAATACCGTGATCGAAGCCCTGCCCAAGGGTTACCAAACCGAGATCGGCGAACGCGGCGCGGGCCTCTCGGGCGGGCAGAAGCAGCGCCTGGCCATCGCCCGCGCCCTGCTCAAACGCCCGCAAATCCTGATCTTTGACGAGGCCACCAGCGCGCTCGACAGCGAGACCGCCGAACACTTCGCCAAAACCATCAACGCCCTGCGCGGCAAGGTGTCAATGTTGTTCATCACCCACCAGCAGCCCAAGGGTTTGGTGGTGGATGAGGTCGTGACGCTGGGGCGGGCTTGATGTCCACGGACCTGTTGTACCTCAAGAGCGGCATCCCGGGGGTGACCTGGCCGCCAATGGTCAAGTCCACCCATGTGCGGCTGCTGGCACTTGTGCAATGGCTGGATCGTTCCCAATGGTTGGACTGGGCGGCCTTGCAAGCTGCGCAACGAACGCAATTGGCTGTGTTGCTAAAGCATTTTGAACTGCAGTCGCCGTGGATCCGTGACCGCCTGCGCCAACAAGGGCTTTGCGCCGAATCGGCGTCGCGATCCTGGGAAGCCTTTGCACACTATCCTGTCTCTACACGCGCGGATATCCAGCAAGCAGGACAGGGACTGTTAGCCCGCGAGGTTCCGCCTTCCCACCTGCCGGTGGCCACAAGGACCACTTCTGGTTCCACTGGCGTGCCCCTGACCGCGCATCGCTCGGCAGTAAACCAACTTTTTTGGCTGGCTACCACGCTGCGTGAACATCTGTGGCATCAGCGCGACCCCAAAGGCCGCTTGGCCGTGATCCGCCAATCAGTTGGCGAAGTCTTTGACCACCCCAGTTGGGGTGCGCCGGTTGCCAACCTGTTTGACACCGGCCCTTCCCATGGCATGCCGGTCAATACCGCGCCGGTTGACTTGCTGCAATGGCTGGCTGACACCCGACCAACCTATTTGCTGGTCTACCCCGGCCTCTGGCAAACCCTGTTGGACATGCTGGGCGCCCCCTCTGGCGCGCCGGCCCGGGCTGCTCTGGCCTCGCTGGCGCAGGTGCGCACCGTCGGGCAGAGCGTCAGCGATGGTTTGCGCCGCCAAACCCAGAGCACGCTGGGTATCCGCATCACCGACACCTACAGCAGCGAAGAAGCCGGCGTGATCGCCATCGAATGCCCGCACAGCGGTCTGTACCACGTCATGGCCGAAGGTTTGGTGGTCGAAGTGCTGGCGGCGGATGGCAGCGCCTGCCAGGTCGGTGAGATCGGCCGTGTCGTCGTGACGGACTTGCTCAACTTCGCCAGCCCGGTGATTCGTTACGACCTGGGCGACTACGCGCAGGTGGGCCCGCCCTGCGCTTGCGGCAGGGGCCTGCCAACGCTGGCAAAAATCATGGGCCGACAACGCAATATGTTGCAATTGCCCGATGGCAGCCGCCGTTGGCGCATGGCCGGTTACTCTGACTTCGACTCGGTGGCCCCAATCACCCAATACCAGCTTGTGCAGACCTCGACCACCCACATTGAAGTGCGTCTGGCTGTGGGCGGCCCCGCCTTGACCGCCGCCCAGGAGGCCCAACTCGCCGACATCATCAACGACACCATGCCTTGCCGGTTTAAATACCGCTTCGTGTACCCGAGCGGCGGGTTGCCGATGCCCGCATCCGGAAAATTTGAGGAGTTTGTGTGCGCCATCTAGGCACTTCACAGTGCGCACAACCATGGCCATGGAACGGGCGAGCGGTGAAAACACCAACGAAAATACTTTGACCGCGCTGGACCTGTTGCAAGTCAAGAGCGGCATCGTCGGCCTCGTCTGGCCGCCGGTCGCCAAAGCGGCCAATGCGCAATTGCTGAGCCTGGTGCAATGGCTGGATCGCTCACAGTGGTTGGATTTGGCCTCGATTCAGGCCGGCCAGGCCACGCAATTGGCGATTTTGCTGAAACATTTTGAAAGCCAGTCCCCCTGGTTTTCGCGTCGCCTGCAGGTTCAGGGGCAGACTGCAGCGGCGCTCGGTCAATCGGCGCAGGCCTTCAGGCAATTTGGCGTGACAACCCGCCGTGAGCTTCAGTTGGCAGGCCAAGACTTCCACAGCCGCGTGGTCCCTGAGGCCCATCGCCCGCTGGCAAGCAAGCAGACCTCGGGTTCCACCGGCGAAACCGTCCTTGTTTACCGCACCGCCTTGAATCAGTTGTTCTGGTTGGCAAACATAGTCAGGGAGCACCTCTGGCACCAGCGCGACCCGCGCGGGCGGCTGGCCTTGGTTCGCCGTTCAGTGGGCGAGCCGACGGACTGGCCGGATTGGGGCGCCCCGGTCGCCAGCCTTTTTGGCACCGGCCCGTCATTTGGCATGCCGATCACCACCGACACCAAGGAATTGATTGCGTGGCTGCTGCGGATCCAGCCCAATTATTTGTTGGTTTTCCCGAGCGTATTGAAGGATCTGCTGGACAAGCTGCCCGACGGGCTGAGATTGCACGGCTTGGCACAGATCCGCACCATCAGCGAAACCCTGAGCGCCGACCTGCGCACGCGAACAAAAGAGCGCCTTGGCGTGACGATCGCGGACACCTACAGCAGCGAAGAAGCGGGCGTGATCGCCGCCCAATGCCCCCAAAGCGGCCTGTACCACACCATGGCCGAAGGTTTGATCGTGGAAGTGCTGCGGGCCAATGGGGAGCCCTGCGACGCCGGAGAGGTCGGGCGAGTGGTTGTGACCGATTTTCTCAATTTTGCGAGCCCCGTGATCCGGTATGACATTGGCGACTTTGCCGAACGGGGGCCTGCTTGTCCGTGTGGCCGAGGTCTGCCCACATTGAATCGTGTGATGGGGCGTGAACGCAATATGGTCAAACTTCCCGATGACCGCAGCTACTGGCCGCAAACGGGCTTTCGGGAGTTTGCGTCGGTGGCGGACATCGCCCAATACCAGTTCGTCCAAAAGTCCTTGGCCCTCATCGAGGTGCGCCTGGTGGTTCGAGGCCCGGCATTGACGCAGGCGAACGAGGCGGCCCTGGCTGACATCATCAGCGCCGCCTTGAAGCATCGTTTTGCGTACCATTTTGTGTATTTCGCGGAGCGATTGCCGGTGCCCGCCTCTGGCAAATTTGAAGAGTATGTCTGCGAGTTTTGACAAACGGGCAGGGCCGTGAACATTCTCATTGCGTGGGAAATCGGCCAGGGTCTCGGGCACGTGTGGCGGCACCTCGATCTGGCACGCGCGCTGCAGGCGCATGGTCATTTTGTTGGTTTTGCAGTCAAAGACGTACGCCCAGCGGTGACGGCGTTGAGAGGTTCTGGGCTCAAGTTTGCTCAAGCGCCACAAAGCCCCTCGACAGGGCCGTATGACAAGGCCATATGCAGCTACGCGGACATCCTTGCCCTGCATGGCCTGGCTGACTCTGGCGCGTGTTCTGCCCTCCTCAATGGCTGGGCCGAATGTTTCAACGCTGGGGCTGCTGATTTGGTGGTCATCGATCACGCCCCAGCCGCATTGTTCGCCGCCAAATGCCTGGGTATCAAAACCCTGGAGTTGGCAACCGGGTTTTGCGTGCCACCAGCCACCACACCCTTCGCGTCATTTCGCCCTTGGGAAAAACGCACTGAAAGCCAGCTTCTCGGTGTTGAGGCGAGGTGTTTGACCGCAATGAACCCTTTTGCCGCACATTGCGGCAGGCAACCCTTCACGAATTTAGCCCAGGCATTGGCCGCCGACTTGACATTGTTGACAACCTTTGCAGAACTTGACCACTATCCCCAGCGCCGTGGCGGCCGCTATATTGGGCCTACAGAAAGTTACGCCCATGGCGGCCAGTACAGCTGGCAGGGGCAGGCTCGCCGACGGGTCTTCGTGTATTTACACCACATCGAGCAATGCGACGTCTTGTTGACTCAATTGGCCACGCTGGACCTTGAGGTTATCGCCTACTGCCCGGACTTGTCTGCCGCGCAACGACAAGCCCTGACTACACCGCTCATGCACCTGACCGCAGGGCCGGTGGCAATAGCGCCGTTGCTTGACACCTGTGATCTGGCAATCACCAATGGGGGGCATGGTGTGGTGGCCGCCTGTGCGCTGCACGGTGTTCCGGTTCTCGCGATCCCGCTGCACATGGAACAGCGCCTGATGGTTGATTGCCTTCGCCGTTGCAACATCGGAGACGCCCTTGCGGAACAAGGCATTTCCACGCATTTCAAGGCCATCGTACAACGCCTCCTCAGCGACTCAAAATTCCGCGAAGCAGCCTTGGGGTTGAAGCGCAAATACCAAAATTACAACTTGCCCCAAACTCTTGAGCGCTTGGCCAACACCGCCGAAGGCTTGGTTACCGGGCCGCGATGATTTGGCTTCGACCGGCCAACACTTCGCCGATCCTGAGCGAAATCTCAGGGGCCAACTCTTTGGCCATTGGCAGAATATTTCCCAGCCAATGCGACCTGTCCCAGGTGTTGCCGGCATGGTGGACATAAATGTAAAGGTCTGGCCGGTCCAGCAAGGCCAAGCGATTGGCCTGCCAAAGCTGTTCTACGGCCGGCAGGTCTTCGCCTTTTGCAACATTGGCATAGGTTGGCGCGTAGGCGCGGTCGCAGACCAAGCTGCCTTCCCAACGGCGGCCCCGTGAGACATAAGCTTTTGCGGTTACCTGGTCATACATCAGCCAGCGAGCCAGCACGCAACCGGGCTTGCCGCTCATTCGAATCACGGCTAGTTGATCTGCCAGCCGGGTTGGCGCGTGCCAGTCGTCGTCGTCCCACTGGGCAAAGTACCTGCCTTGACTGGCTTGAACCGCAAGGTTGCGCAGCGCACCCAATGGATGGTGCGGCAGTGCAGGGATTTCCATAAAACGAATATCAGGGGACCGCAGTGTCTCAATAAAGGTTTTGGTGGCCGCATCGTCTGACTCCCACAGGATCAGAAGTTCGCGTGCGGGGTAGGTTTGCTGCATAAAACAGCGCACGGCACGATGCAAAAATTTAACGCGTTTTCGCGTAACACAAATACAAGTAATTTTTAAGTCATTCACGCGTCGTTCGTACTGCAAATGGAGGAAAAATTGCCGGATTTTTAGAGATGAATCGAGATTTACAGAATTGGCACTATTCACCTGACTGGGATTGAAAATTTGCTGGAATCTGCTTTACATTCAGTGACAGTTGCGAGTCGACAATTCAAACATAGGGGAGGCTGGCGCTTGGCGCCATGCGATTGGATGATTGCAAATACGTTGCGGGGCGTCATGCGTGAACGCGTGTCTGAAAGCGCGTCGGTGGGTGCTGCAAGTCAGCATGTCAGGATTGGTTCCGAATCCGCTGTTGATGGCACTGTTTCCAGTGGTTTGGTCGACGGCATCAGCCAATCCAACGAACTGCAAACGCTGGCAGAAGCAGGCGTCACCGCCATCAACTTGGCACAAACGCCTACCCAGATCGCCCAAGGCCGATCCACCTTCACCAAAACCACCACCAGCCTGGACGCCAACGGCGACCCGGTC
>JANNEZ010000563.1:0-5107 GCA_031379255.1 Rhodoferax sp.
GAGACAGCGACGTGCGGGCGTTCCGCGAGACCGTGATGCCCGCCATGGCGCGCAACCATTCCAGGTCGCGTACGGTTGGTGTTTACGTTGGTTGGCGCGGCGCTTCGCTGAATTTGCCCAGCGGCCCGCAGTCGATCTCGTTTTATGACCGCAAGTCGACGGCCGACCACGTGGCGCGTGGCTCGGTGCGGGAGTTGTTCTCGAACCTGCGCGCGATGCGCCCCAAAACCACGGATCAAGAGTCCAGGGTGGCCATCACCTTGATCGGTCACAGCTTTGGCGGTCTCATCCTGTACAACTCCATTGCCGAATCGCTGCTGGACACTTTGGTGGTGACCAACTCGGGTTATCCGTCAAACGCGCGCCAGGTCACACAGGTCTTCGACCTGGTGGTGCTGCTCAATCCGGCGTTCGAAGCCACCCGTTTCGAGCCTTTGTTCCAGGTCGCCAAAGACCGGCTGGCGACCGGCGGGCCCACTTGGGCCTACCCAACAAGCCAGCGCCCGATTTTTGTCTCCATCACCTCGGAGGCCGACAGCGCCACCAAAACCGCGTTTCCCATCGGGCGGTTCATCAACTCGACCTTCCAGCACGAAGGCTGGACCGACCAGGACGACCGCGCCAAACAGGACTACGCCGAGCGCCTTGAAAAAGTCGCCAACAACCACACCATCGGCCACATGGCGCGTTACCGCACGCACCGCCTGACTTTGAGCCCCAACAGCCAGCCTTCGCTGAAAACCGGGTCGAAATTCAGCATCGATTGCGCGGTGTTGCCCAACCCGGTTTTGGCCAATGACAAACGCTTCCCGCTATGGAACATGTTTGCCGCAGCCGACGTGATCGACGGCCACCACGACATCTACCGCGAAAACCTGTGGGACTTCATCGCCCGCCTGGGAAACCGCAAATTGGGCGTTGACGAGGTCTGCGGCTGACGCCAGCGCGCCTCAGCCCTGTACTTCGCCGCGCGCCTCTCGCCCCATCAGCAGGCCCACGGCCTGGGCGGCGTCAATCTGGCCGTCCAGCAGCGCCACCACAGCCTTGGCGATGGGCATGTCTATGCCAAGAGCCGCGGCGCGTTGAACCACAGTCCGGGCGCAATACACACCTTCGGCAACATGGCCGAGTGAATCGACGGCCTGTTGCAGGGTTTGGCCCTGGGCCAGCGCCAGGCCGACCTTGCGGTTTCGGCTCAGGTCGCCGGTGGCGGTGAGCACCAGATCACCCAGGCCGGAGAGACCCATGAAGGTCTCGGGCCGGGCGCCCAATGCGACGCCAAAACGGGTCATTTCGGCCAGACCCCGGGTGACGAGCGCAGCGCGCGCATTCAGGCCCAACTGCAGGCCGTCACACAGGCCGGTGGCAATCGCCAACACGTTTTTTACCGCACCCCCAACTTCCACGCCGGTGATGTCCTCATTGGCATAAACGCGCAGGCCCGGGCTATGAAAGGCTTTCACCAACGCCTCGCGCACACTGGCGTGGCGGCTGGCCGCGACCAGCGCGGTGGGCTGGTTTCGCGCCACTTCGAGCGCAAAACTGGGGCCGCTCAAGGCCCCGGCCCGCAGGCCCGGCGCCACTTGCGCCTGCACCTCGTGGGGCAAAAGGCCGGCTTGGGCGGCGCCCGATGTTTCAAAGCCTTTGCACAACCAGGCCACTGGCACCGCAAGGTCGCACAGCTGGGACAATTTGTCCCTAAGGGCCGCCATCGGCGTGGCGACAATGACAAGGTCGGCCGCGTTGGCCATTGCGGGCAGCGCTGCCTGCGCTACGGCGCTCAGCTCGATCGACTCCGGCAAGGGCACACCAGGCAGATAACGTCGGTTTTCACGCGCCGTTTGCAGCGCTTGGACCTGTTCGCGGTCCCTAGCCCACAGGGTGACAGCGTGGCTGCTGGCGCTCACCGCCAGGGCTGTGCCCCATGCGCCGGCGCCGATGATCAGAATTTTCACGGCCGTCTACGCGTTTTTGGCGACGCCCAGAGGCAGGATCGCTTATTGGGTGATGATTTTGGCCGGCTCTGCGGCTGCGGCTGCGGCGGCCTGCGCCTGCTGCTGCTCGTACATCGCCTGAAAGTTGATTTCAGACAAATGCACCGGCGGAAAACCGGCGCGCTGGATCAAATCGGCCACGTTGCCGCGCAGGTACGGGTAGACGATTTGCGGGCAGGCGATGCCCATCACCTGGTTCATCTGCGCCTGTTCCAGGTTGCGGATCTCAAAAATGCCGGCTTGTTTGACTTCGGCCAGAATCACGGTTTTGTCTTTGATTTTGGTGTGCACGGTCGCCGTGACCGAGACTTCATACACGCCTTCGGCGGCGTTTTCAGCATTCACACCGAGCTGGATGTCGACCGTAGGCTGCTCCTGCACCAGCAGGATCCCCGGCGAATTGGGCTGCTCCAGCGAGGATTCCTTGAGGTAAACGCGCTGGATCTGGAAAACCGGCGCATTCGCCATTGCGTTGTTGCCGGCGGTTTGGGGGATGGAGGCTTCAGCCATGGGTTGCTTTCAGATAGGGAAGGTCAAGGGGAAAAAAAGGGGAGAAAGTTCAATTTGGCGCCCGACTCAGGCCCGGACTAGCATCGGCCCAAGCTCACCGCGCCCATCCAGCGCGATCAGGTCGTCGCAGCCGCCCACATGGGTTGCGCCAATGAATATCTGCGGCACGGTGCGTCGCCCGGTGATCTCCACCATTTTTATGCGTTCCGCAGGATCGGCGTCAATGAGGATTTCTTCAATGGTTTCCACACCCCGGGCTTTGAGAACCTGCTTGGCACGCATGCAATAGGGGCACACAGCGCTGGAGTACATCTTGACGGCATTCATGCGGGTTCAGGCTTTCTCGACAGGCAGGTTGGCGGTCTGCCAGGCTTTGAGGCCGCCGTGCATGGACTGGGTGTTCTCGTAGCCGAGTTTTTTGGCGATGGCCACCGCACGTGCCGAACGCGCGCCGGTCTGGCACACCAGAATCAGCGGCAGGGTCTTGTTTTTCACTGTGGCTGCCAGCTTGTCCTCCAACTGGTTCAAGGGCACGTTTTTCGCGCCACCCACGTGGCCGGCAGCAAACTCTTCGACCTCACACACGTCCACCACCACGGCTTTTTCGCGGTTGATGAGCATCACCGCGCCATCTGGCGTCAGGCCGCCGCCCGAGTTCTTGAGAACCGGCAAAAACAGCATGAAGCCCGAACTGAGCGCGATGGCGATCAGCATCCAGTTGTCGACTAAAAATTTCACGTCTTTCCTTGAATTGTTCCGGCACAGGAGGCCGATTGGCAGGCGCCATCTCAATGGGCGCAACCCCTGATTTTAGAATGCTGGCGTGGCATGCCCTGACCAAGGCGCCGATTTCCTCCAAAATTGCCGCTTTCGTTTCCCTGTTCGCTGCCCCTTTCGCCACCCTATTCGCCACCCTATTCGTCACGTTTTCGACCGCTTTTCGCTCCGGACCCCAAGACCCCATTTGACCAACATGTACAAACTCGTGCTCATCCGCCACGGCGAATCAACCTGGAACCTGGAGAACCGCTTCACCGGCTGGACCGACGTGGATTTGACGGAAACCGGCATTGCCCAGGCCAAAAACGCCGGCAAACGGCTCAAAGCCGAGGGTTTTGACTTCGACATCGCCTACACCAGCGTCCTAAAACGCGCCACCCGGACCTTGTGGCACTGCCTGGACGAGATGGACCGGACCTGGCTGCCAGTGGTCAACAGTTGGCGGCTCAACGAGCGCCATTATGGTGCGCTGCAAGGCCTGAACAAGGCTGATATGGCCAAGCAATATGGCGACGCGCAGGTGCTGCTGTGGCGGCGCAGCTACGATACGCCGCCGCCGGTGCTGGATGCGACGGACCCGCGCAGCGAGCGCGGCGATGTGCGTTACGCGAAACTCAAACCCGAACAGATTCCGCTGACCGAATGCCTCAAGGACACCGTCGAACGCGTCATGCCCTTGTGGACCGAATCCCTCGCCCCAGCGATCAAGGCCGGCAAACGCATCGTCATCGCGGCGCACGGCAATTCAATCCGGGCGCTGGTGAAATACCTCGACAACATCGCCGACGACGCCATCGTCGGCGTCAACATCCCCAACGGCATTCCGCTGGTGTACGAACTGGACGCCAAACTCAAACCGATCCGCCATTACTACCTGGGCGACGCCGAAGCCGCCGCCAAGGCCGCAGCGGCGGTGGCTGCGCAGTCTATGACGAAATGACTTCGCGGCTGTGCCGACCTGATGACGAAATGATTTCGCGGCTACGCCGCTTCAATGACGAAATGACCTAAACCCAACAGCCTGACGACGGCGGGGCTTTCTGCTACTTGTCATTTCGTCATCAATGCGGCGCAGCCGCGAGATCATTTCGTCATTGAAACCGTGTAGCAGCAAGGTCATTTCGTTATAGACCACGGAACCGAACGGTATAAAACTGCTCCAAGGTGTAATATGCCTTTGACGAGGCATGAGAAGGAAATTTATGGGCTACAAATTGAAAATCGCCGGCTGGATCTCCATCGGCGTCATGGCCGGCGCGCTCACCACGGTCTCGCTGCAAACCGTGGCGCGCGGCACACTCGCGCCCCTGCCCCTGGAAGAGTTGCAACAGCTCGCCGCCGTGTTTGGAATGGTCAAGAGCGACTATGTGGAGCCGGTGGACGAGAAAAAACTCATCACTGACGCCATTTCTGGCATGGTCGGTGCGCTCGATCCACATTCGGTGTATTACGACAAAAAATCCTTCAAGGAATTCCGTGAAGGCACCTCGGGGCGTTTTGTCGGCGTGGGCATCGAGATCACCCAGGAGGATGGCCTGGTCAAGGTGGTGGCGCCGATTGAAGGCTCGCCCGCTTTCAAGGCCGGCCTCAAGACCAATGACCTGATCACCAAGATCGACGACACCATGGTCAAGGGCCTGTCGCTCAATGAGGCCGTCAAGCGCATGCGCGGCGAGCCCAACACCAAGGTCACGCTGAGTGTGTTCCGCAAGGACGAGTCGCGCAGCTTCCCCGTGACCCTCGTGCGCGAAGAGATCCGCCAGCAAAGCGTGCGCAGCAAGATCGTCGAGCCCGGCTACGCCTGGCTGCGCATCAGCGTATTC
>JANNEZ010000571.1:0-3656 GCA_031379255.1 Rhodoferax sp.
TGCTCCGTATGGAACCAATCCAGGAATTGAACCATCGTCTTGGGATAATCGACTCCGGCCTTTGGTGGTTTCTGCTTGCCATCCATGCTGAAATCATACCGCTGTGGAGCTAACAGGACAGCCCGTCACCCATGTTAACAAATTGCCGCTTCCAGCGATATTGTTGATATGGAAGTTAATTTTATCGCGTCAGGCCGGCTTGGGCCATTTCAGGCCGTTTTCAGCAGGCGCAGCAGCGCCAGTGGCGTGTCGATCGCTGCGTGCGCGCCCCACGCTTTGGTTTCCGATGCATGGCCGAGGTAACCGTAAGTGGCGGCCACGGTGTACATGCCGGCGGCGGCGCCGGCTTCGATGTCGCGCAGGTCGTCTCCCACATACACGCAACGCGAGGGCGACACGCGCATGCGCCGCGCGGCTTCGTACATGGGCTCCGGGTGCGGCTTGGCGTGGGCCGTGGTGTCGCCGCAGACGATGGCGCCCGCCGTGGCAAACAGCGGCATCTGCGCGGTCAAAGGCAATGCGAACCGGGCGGCCTTGTTGGTCACCACGCCCCAGGCCAGGTTTTTCGCGAGGATTTGGGCGATGAGGTCCGTGACGCCATCAAAGGCGAAAGTGCGTTGCGTGAGGCTGCGCTCGTAATTGACGAAGAACTCCTCGCGCAGCTGCGAAAAGTCGGCATGTTGCGGCGTGATGTTGAAGGCGATGTCCAGCATGCCACGCGCGCCGGCGCCGGCCAGGGGGCGGTACCGCTCCAGCGGATACCCGGGCAGGCCACGGTCGGTGCGCATTTTGTCGGCTGCTGCGCCCAAATCGGGAGCGCTGTCGACAAGGGTGCCGTCGAGATCGAACAAAACGGCGTCAATGTCGGAGAACATGGCGGATTTTGGGTTGTTGTCGAAGGGTTCTGGCCAATGGTTTCAGGTTGGCCGCTTTTGCGTGGCCACCATGTAGTTCACGCTGGCGTCATTGCTGAGCCAATACCGGCCGCTGAGCGGGTTGTGCTCAAGGCCGCGCGTTTGTCGCTGCTCAAGCCCGGCTTCGCGGCACCAGCGGGCCAACTCGCTGGGACGGATCATTTTTGCGTATTCGTGGGTGCCTTTGGGCAGGATGTTCAACACATATTCCGCGCCCACCACGGCAAACAAAAAAGCCTTGAGGTTGCGGTTGATGGTGGAGAAAAACACCCAGCCGCCCGGTTTGACCAATGTGGCGCAGGCCTGCACGATGGCCACGGGCTGCGGCACGTGTTCCAGCATTTCCATGCAGGTGACCACGTCAAACGCGCCGGGCTGCTCCAGGGCCAGCGCCTCGGTGCTGACTTCCCGGTAACTGACATTGGGCGTTTGCGCCTCCAGCGCGTGCAGCTGCGCCACCCGCAGCGGCTTGGCCGCGAGGTCAATGCCCAGCACCTGAGCGCCCTTGCGCGCCATGGAATCGGCCAGAATGCCGCCGCCGCAGCCCACGTCCAGCACCTGCTTGCCGGCCAGGCCGCATTGGCTGGCGATCCACTGCAGGCGCAGGGGGTTGATCTGGTGCAGCGGGCGGAATTCGCCCTGGGCGTCCCACCAGCGGTGGGCCAAATCCGAAAATTTGGCCAGTTCGGCGGGGTCGGCGTTGGTTTCGGTCATCTGTGGATTATCGGGAAGTCCCATAAAAAAACCCCGCCAGGGCGGGGTTTTTTGAAGCAGCCCGAAGACTGCTGCCTGGCAAAGTAGCCGGTTAACGCTTGGCGCGTCGTGCCAATTAACGCTTGGCGCTTCGTGCCGATTAACGGTTGGCGCGGGTGCCGACCACTTCGACTTCAACGCGGCGGTTTTTAGCGCGGCCTTCGGCGGTTTTGTTGTCAGCCACTGGCTGCTTCTCGCCCTTGCCTTCGGTGTACACGCGGTTTTTCTCGATGCCTTTGGACACGAGGTAAGCCTTGACAGCTTCCGAACGCTTGACCGACAACTTCTGGTTGTAAGCGTCGCTGCCGACGGCATCGGTGTGGCCCACGCCAATGATCACTTCCAGGTTGATGTCTTTGACCTTGCTGGCCAGATCGTCCAGCTTGGCTTTGCCTTCTGGCTTCAACACGGATTTGTTGAAGTCAAAGAACGCATCGGCGGCGTAGGTGACTTTGGTGGCGGCTGCAGGAGCGGGTGCCGGAGCAGCAGGACGCGGTGCAGGGGCAGCAGCGGCTGGAGCAGGTGCAGGTGCTGGTGCCGGTGCTGGACGTGCGGCAGGCGCCGGAGCGGGTGCCGGCGGTGCAGGCCGAGGAGCCACGATGGCGCCATCACAACCGACAGCGGCGGTCGCGGGTGTCCAGTTGGCATCGCGCCAGCAGTATTCTTGGGTGCCGTTTCTCCAGACCAGTTCACCGGCGGAATTGCGCCAGTTGTCAACCGTTTGAGCGCCGGCGGCGGTTGCGAGTGCTGCGGTAGCAATCAGCATTGCCACGTTATTCAATTTCTTCATAGTGCTCCTCAAGGGGAAAGGCCGCAGCAGCGCTGCGATTAATCGGACGACCCAAATGACCATCAGTTGAGTCGTTCGAACTATTGTGCCACAGCGTAGGGCCCAGCCAGCCGTTCCTGCTCCGTTCCGTTGTCAGACAAAACCGCTTTTTGCGCGGAAGTGTTGCAGCCGAGCGACATCCACTTGCCTCTAAAATCGGCGGCGTTGGTGCCACGCGATAAGCCGCGTGCGCGTCACCTTGCCCACCTCACGCCCAGTTTGCCCGCCTTTTTTTGTCCGCCCAATGACCCAGTTCGCCAAAGAAACACTGCCCATCAGCCTGGAAGAGGAGATGCGGCGAAGTTACCTCGACTACGCGATGAGCGTGATCGTCGGGCGGGCGCTGCCCGATGCGCGCGACGGCTTGAAACCGGTGCACCGCCGGGTGTTGTTCGCCATGCACGAGTTGAACAACGACTGGAACCGGCCGTACAAAAAATCGGCCCGCATCGTCGGCGACGTGATCGGCAAATACCACCCGCATGGCGACAGCGCCGTGTACGAGACGATCGTGCGCATGGCGCAGGATTTTTCGCTGCGCCACATGCTGGTTGACGGCCAGGGCAACTTCGGCTCGGTCGACGGCGACAACGCCGCCGCCATGCGGTACACCGAAATCCGCATGTCGAAAATCGCCCACGAGCTGCTGGCCGACCTGGACAAGGAAACGGTTGACTTCGGCCCCAATTACGACGGCAGCGAGCAGGAGCCGCTGGTCATGCCAGCGCGTTTTCCCAATTTGCTGGTCAACGGCTCCTCCGGCATCGCCGTGGGCATGGCCACCAACATCCCGCCGCACAACCTCAACGAAGTGATTGACGGCTGCCTGCATTTGTTGCGCAACCCGCTGGCGTCGATCGACGAATTGATGGAGATCATTCCGGCGCCCGACTTCCCCACCGCCGGCATCATTTACGGTATCAACGGCGTGAAAGACGGCTACCGCACCGGCCGCGGCCGCGTGGTGATGCGCGCCAAGTGCCACTTTGAAGACATTGACAAGGGCCAGCGCCAAGCCATCATCGTGGACGAACTGCCCTACCAGGTCAACAAAAAGACGCTGCAGGAGCGCATGGCCGAGCTGGTGCACGAGAAGAAGATTGAAGGCATCAGCCACATCCAGGACGAGAGCGACAAATCCGGCATGCGCCTGGTTATTG
>JANNEZ010000055.1:0-8410 GCA_031379255.1 Rhodoferax sp.
TGCACTTCGATGTCGTAGGTTTTCACGCGTGTTCTCCTGCCTCTGCTGTGTTCACCGCGTCTTCGCCCAGCACCCGGCCCGGGTTCATCAGCCGCAGCGGGTCGAGCGCCTGCTTGATGGCGTGCATCAGTGCCAGCGCCACCGGCTACTTGTGCTACACCAGCTGGTCCACCTACTTGCGGCCCACGCCATGCTCGGCGCAAATGGAGCCGCCGGGCGCCGGCACCTAATCTAAAACGACGGTGTTCACCGCCTCTTCATGGTCGCGCAAAAACGCCACTTGGTCCACGCCTTCGGGCGCCTGCACGTTGTAATGCAGGTTGCCGTCGCCCAGATGGCCGAAGTTGACAAAACGCACGCCGGCAAAGGCCTGGGCGAGCAGGGCGTCGGTGGTTTTCACAAAGCCGGGGATTTTCGAGACGGCGATCGACACATCGTGTTTGATGTTCGGGCCCTCCATCGGCTGCGCCAGCGGAATGCTCTCGCGGATGTGCCACAGGGCCTTGGCCTGGCCCAGGTTTTCGGCAATGACGGCGTCGGTGACGCAAGCCTTTTCCATCGCGACCTCGAGCAGGCGCTCAAACTGCGCGCGCGCATGCGCTTCGGATTCGTGGTCGGAGTTCTCCAGCAACACACACCACGGCGTTTGCTCAAACAGCGGCACACGTTGCTGCGGCATGTGGCGCGCCACGAGCGAGAGGGCGAACTGCCCCATCACCTCAAAACCGGTGAGCCCCGCGCCCAGATGCCGGTGCGCCAGGCCGAGCAGATCAACGGCCGCTTCAAGCGTGGGCACGGCGGCCCAGGCGGTGAGTTGCGCCGCCGCCTTTGGGTAGAGCTTCATCGACGCGGCGGTGATGACGCCCAAGGTACCTTCCGCGCCGATGAACAGATCGGTGAGGTCGTAACCGGTGTTGTCCTTGCGCAGGCCCGAGAGGCCCCTCCACACTTCGCCCTGGGCGGTGACCACTTCGAGGCCCAGGCACAAATCGCGCGCATTGCCAAAACGCACCACCTGCGTGCCGCCCGCGTTGGTGCCCAGGTTGCCGCCAATCGTGCAACTGCCTTCGGCGGCCAGACTCAAGGGGAACAGAAAACCCGCCGCGTCGGCGGCCTCCTGCAAGTCTTGCAACACACAACCGGCCTGCATGGTCATGGTGAGGTTGGCCGCGTCGATGCCCAGCAGCTGGTTCATGCGTTTCAGACTCAGCACGATCTGTTTGCCGGTGTCGTCGGGGATCGAGCCGATCACCAGGCCGGTGTTGCCGCCTTGCGGCACCAGGCTGATGCCCAATGCGCCCTGGTGCTGCGCGCAGAGTTTGACCACGGCGGCCACCTCTTGCGTGCTGGCCGGTCGCACCACGGCGAGCGCTTTGCCCACGCTGCGCTGGCGCCAGTCGGTCTGCCAGGGGGTGAGGTCAACCGCGCTGTGTTCGGTCAACACGTGAGCGGGGCCAACGATCCCGCGCAACGCGTTGATCAAGGCGGCAGTCAATTCATCTTGGCTTGTCATGGGCATTCTTGAAGCGGAGTTTTACATGCAGCACGCAGGCGGTAAAGAGGCCCAGGCACAGCGCCACTTCCACCAAGGCCAGGGCGTTGCCGGGCGGTTTGTCGCCATAGGCGCGCACCACACCTTCGGTGAAATAAATCCACACCATGAGGCTGAGCCAGCGGTAGGTGTACATGCGGTTCTTCAAGAGGCCCGCCAGCGCGAAACACAGTGGCACCACTTTGAGCGCGAGCAAGGAGCCGCCCGGTTTGACGGGCGCCCAGGCCAGCTCCCAGCCCAAACCCAGCAGCACCAGGCCGACCAGGCAGGCAACGGCCAGCCAGCGCGTGAATTCGACTGATCGGGCGGCGGGCGAAGCAGCCAACTGAGCGACTTGGGGGGGGAATTCAGAAGGGTTCATCCGGGTGGCATCATACCGGCATGAACCTGTCGAGCATTCCCTGGAAAAGCAGTTGGCACGCCCTGTGCGAGCGATTCAAATCCAACCAGTTGCCGCTGACGGCCAGCAGCCTCACGTTCACCACCATCATCGCCCTGGTGCCTTTCATCACGGTGGCGCTGGCGGTGTTCACCGCGTTTCCGATGTTTTCCACCCTGCAGACGGGCCTGCAGAAGTGGCTGGTGGAAAGTCTGGTGCCCGACAACATCTCGCGCCAGGTGCTGAGTTATCTGACGCAGTTTTCCGGCAAGGCCAGCAAGCTGGGCCTGCTGGGCGTTGTGGTGTTGCTGGGAACGGCGCTGGCGCTGGTTCTCACCATCGACCGCACACTCAACCGCGTGTGGCGGGTGCCCAAGGCGCGCCCGTTGCAGCAGCGCGTGTTGATCTACTGGGCCGTTGTCACGCTGGGGCCGCTGGTTCTGGCGGCCAGCCTGGCGATCACCTCGTACCTCATTTCGTCCGGCAGCGGCCTGGTGGGTGGCCTGCCCGGTGGTGTGCGCTGGCTTTTCAGTCTGCTGGAGATCACGTTGATCGCGGCGGGCATTGCCGCGTTGTTCCGCTTTGTGCCCAACACCCATGTGCCTTGGCCACACGCCTGGGCCGGCGGCCTGTTTGCCGCAGTGGGCCTTGAGCTGGCCAAAAAAGGGCTCACGCTGTACCTGAGCGCCATGCCCAGTTATTCCGTGGTGTATGGCGCGTTTGCGGTGGTGCCGATCCTGCTGATCTGGGTCTACCTGGTCTGGCTGATTGTGTTGACTGGCGCCGTTCTGGCGGCCTGGTTGCCGGCGCTCTGGCAAGGCGCGGTGCGCAAGCCGGCAGAACATGGATGGGACTTTCAACTGGCGCTGGAGGTGGTGCAGCAGTTGGCCCGCGCAAACGACAGCAGCCAGCCGGTTGGCGCCACCAAGACGCAGCTGGCTCTGGCCATGCAGGTCGACCTCGCGCAACTCGAGCCGGCCCTGCATACCTTGCTGCACCTTGACTGGATCGGCCAGCTCGATGAAGTCATCACCGGCGCCCAACCGCGACTGGTGCTGCTGGTCGATTTGCACCACACGCCGCTGGCCCCCTTGGCAGAGGCCCTGCTGCTGGCCAGAACGCCCGAAACCGACGCGATCTGGCGCGAAGGCGCGCCGGGCAGGAGCAGCTTGGGGGCTTTTTTAGTTAAAAGTTAACATGGGTGTTAACAATTTTGAATTTCCGGTGAAAAATCCGGATCTTCAAGCTTTTTAGCACTTTAAGTCACGTGAAATATCAATTTATTGCTATTAAATATATAGCAAACAGAAAGAAACACCAAAATCAGATTTTGACTTTGCCCGCCCAAATGTCTTTGTACATCACCCAATCGCCGGCAAAGCTGTAGAACGGGTACTTGAAGGTGGCGGGCCGGTTTTTCTCGAAGAAGAAATGCCCGACCCAGGCGAACGCGTAACCGCTGATTAGCCCATACAGCAGGTAGATCAGGCTGCCCGTCCACAGCAGCAGCACAAGGCACAGCAAAGACAAGGACGTTCCGGCAAAATGCAGGCGCCGGCAGGTGCGGTTGCTGTGCTCCGCCAGGTAGAACGGGTAAAAATCAGCGAAGGTGGCAAAGGTTTTGTTCATCAAGCGGCTCCTTGGTTCAGGTTGCGCCCCCGCGCCATCTGCAGGGCCAGCGCCGCCAGCGCCAGGCCAAAACCGATCAAGTCGGCCATGGCGCCAGGGTAGGCGAGGGCGAACCCGGCGACGATGAACATCCAGCGTTCGATGAAAGTGGTCTTTTTCAATGCCCAGCCCTGGAAACCGGCCGCAATGGCGGCAATGCCCGCCGCAGCCGTGAGTGTGACCTGTGCAATCGACCACCCGTTGGCTGCGGCCAGCGCCTTGGTCGAACCCATCAGCAAAAGGCCCAAGCCCGCTGGATCGAGCACAAACATGAAGGGCAGCAGGAACGCCGGCACGGTGTATTTCCAGCATTGCAAGGTGGTTTTGTACGGGTCGCCACCGGTGATGGCGGCCGCTGCGAAGGGCGATAGCGCGGTGGGGGGGGATACCTCCGACAAGACCGCGTAATAGAAGATGAACATGTGGGCGGCAAAATCCGGCACGCCGAGTTTGATGAGAGCGGGCGCGGTGATCACGGCGCAGATGATGTACGAGGCCGTCACCGGCACCGCCAGCCCCACCACCCATACCACCAGCGCGGTGTAGATGGCGGTGAGCAGCAGGGAGCCGCCGGCGTAGTCGATCACGATGCCGCTGAATTTGAGGCCCAGACCCGTGAGCCCGACGACGCCGACGATGATGCCCGCGCCCGCGCAGGTGGCGCCCACGTTGAGCATCGACACCGAGCCGTTTTCCATCGCCTTGATGAAGGGCGACTCGATGAACTTCTTCCAAAAGCCCACGCCATTGGCCCGGAACAGATCGCGCGGCAGCAGGGCCGTGTCGCTGCGCAGGAAGCTGGTAACTGCCGACACCACGGTCGCCCAGAATACCGAGAGCACGGGTGAGAACCCGACCATCATGAAAACGATGATGGAAACCAGTGAGAGAAAGTGGAACCAGTATTTGCGGGTCAGTGACCAGACGCCTTCAACCTTTTCAAACACGGCGTTGTGCATGCCGTATTTGCGCGCGTCGATCTCGACCATCAAGAAAAGCGCGAAATAGAACAGGAGGGTCGGGATCACCGCCATCAGCAACACATCGAGGTAGCTGATTTTCAGAAACTCGGCGATCAGGAACGCTGCTGCGCCGAGCACTGGCGGCGAGATGATGGCACCCAGGCCGCCAGCGGCGAGCAGCCCGCCTGCGGCGTTTTTCTCGTAACCCACTTTTTCCAGCATCGGGTAGGCCACTGCGCCCAAAGTCACCGTGGTGGCGACACCAGAACCCGAAGGGCCGCCCAGCAGAAACGACGCCAGCACCACGGTGCGGCCAGCGCCCGTCGGTTTTCCGCCCATCGCGGAGAAGGAAAAATCAATGTAGAACTTGCCGGCGCCCGAATACTGCAAAAACGCGCCAAAAATGGTGAAGAGGATGATGAGCGACGACGACACATCGACCGCCACGCCATAAATGCCCTCGAGCGTCATGTACAACACGCCCATCAGGCGCGCCACTTCGTAGCCTTTGTGGGTCCACGGCGCAGGCAGATACGGCCCGGCCAGCGCGTAGGCGATGAAACAGGCAGTGACGAAGGGCATGATCCAGCCGCTGGTGCGGCGCATGGCTTCGAGCACCAAGAGCACCAGCGCGATGCCGAAAAACACGTCCCATGGCAAGGGCGAGGTGTTGCGGTCGCCGAAATCGTCGCCGCCCGCGATTAAATACCACACCACGGCGATGGACAAGGCGGCGGCGATCAAGTCCCACCACATCAAACGGTGGCGAAACCCGGTGGCAACCGGGAACAGCAGAAAACACAGCACCAGCACCATACCCACATGCACCGGTCGCAGCCACTGCGTGGGGAAAATCGCGTACGCGGTGTAGAGGTGAAACGCCGACATGCCCACTGCCGCGAGTGTGACGAGCAGCGCCAGCCAGCCGCGGAATTTGTTGGCCGCGCCTTCGTCGGCCTCGACAAATTCTTCGGCCTTTCTGAGCGCTTCTTCGCTGACGCCTGGCGCGGGCGCATGCAGACTGGTGGCGTGGAGGGTGTCGGTCATCGGGCGGGGGTTTCTTCAAAAAAAACCCCGCCGAAGGTGGCGGGGCGGTTGCGCGGTTTGTCGCAAGGACTGCGTCAGGTGTTCAGTTCAGCTTGATGCCTTTTTCGGCGAAATATTTGATGGCGCCTGGGTGGAAGGGGATCGGTGTGGCGGCGTTGCTTTGGTTTTCGAGCTTGAAGTTTTCAGCTTCTTTGTGCGCGGCGACCAGGTCGGCTTTTTTGTCAAAAATCGTTTTGACGATGTTGTAGGCGGTTTTTTCGTCCATGCTGTCAGGGGCCACCAGGATGTTCATCACCGTGGCCTGTTTGTTGTCAGTCTCCATGCCGCGGTACATGGCTTTTGGAATACTGTCTTCCACATACAGATCGCCATACTTTTTGTTCATGGCGGCTACGGTTTCAGTGTGGTCCACCAGCTTGATTTTGGTGCCAGGTGTGTTGGCCAGGTCAGTCACCGCTGCGGTCGGCAGGCCGCCGACGAAGAAATAAGCGTCGATCTTGCCGTCTTTGATGGCGTTGGTGGATTCCGCAGCGCCCAGGCGCTCGCGTTTCATGTCTTTGTCTTTGTCCAGGCCCGCCGCTTCAATGACGCGAAAGGCCATCACTTCGGTGGCGCTTCCCGGCGAGCCGGTGGAGACACGTTTGCCTTTCAGGTCAGAGAATTTGTTGATGCCTTTGCCTTCCACGGTCACCACGTGCATGCGGTTGGGGTACAGCACCATCAGCGTCTTCATGGCAACCTTCTGGCCCTTGAATTTGTCTTCACCCTTGTAGGCGTCCAGCGAAGCGTCGGCCATGGCGAAGGCGAAGTAAGGTTTGCCGCTGCCAATCAATTTGAGGTTGTCCACCGAACCGCCGGTCACTTCCGCCGTAGCGGTCATGCCCGGCACGTTTTTCTGCAAAGCCGCCGCCAGCGCGCCGCCCAGCGGGTAATACACGCCGCCGGTGCCGCCGGTTGCGATGGATATTTGCTGCGCGCCAGCGGACAAGGCCAGGCCAAGCGCTGCGGCGGAAAAAAGGGCGATTTTCAGGATGGATTTCATGGACACTCAATTCGGGTTGCGAAAAAAACCATTCTGCCATCGGGCGCCGAAACCCGCCTGCTCGCTTTCCCTCACGCGCCCGATTGGCCGCCGCCCGGCGCCACACCTTGCATTAAGATCAAAACCTGCGCAAGCCCTGCCCAAATTTTGCCCAACACAGGAGCCCGAATGACGCAAACCGTGCGTGTGAACGATGTTGATCTGGCCTGCCAGTGGGACGACACCGTGCCCGCCCTGGCGGACAAATACCGCGTGTTGCGTTACGACAGTTTTCAACCGCAACCTGCGGCAGTTTCTGGATTCGGTTTGACGAACACCCCCCACTGAGGAACCCTTATGACCCGCCTTTCACGCCTTCGCCGCGCCACACTGTGCATCGCCATCGCCGCCGCGTCAGCGACGCCGCTGTTGGCGCAAAACGCCTTCGCGCAGGCATTCCCCAACAAGGCCGTCAAACTCGTGGTGCCGCTCACGGCCGGCTCTGGCGCCGATATTGCCGCCCGCATCGTCGCCAAATCGCTCGCCGAGATATGGAAACAACCGGTGGTCATCGAAAACCGCCCCGGCGCGGGTGGCCTGGTGGGCACCGGAGTGGTGGCGCAAGCCCCGGCAGACGGCTACACGCTGATGGTGCAGTCGGCCTCCTATTCCGCCAACCCCGCGCTCTATAAAAAGCTGCCCTATGACGCGAACAAACCGCTGGTGGATTTGGGTTTCATCGGCATGACGCCCTACGTGATGGTGACCGCCGCCAACGGCCCCTACCAGAGCGTGCGCGACCTCGTGAGCGACACCAAAGCCAAACCCGGCGCCGTGGCATTCGCGTCAGCGGGCCAGGGCAGCTCCACCCACCTTGCCGCCGAACACTTCAACCAGACCAGCGGCATCCAGATGTTGCACATCCCCTACCAGGGCTCGCCCCAAGCCATGCAAGACACCATGGCCGGCCGCACGGCTTTCTATATGGCCCCGCTCGACGCCTCCATCGGCCACGTAAAAGGCGGCCGCCTCAAGGCGCTTGGTGTGACAACAGCCACACGTGCCGAAGCCGCCAGCGACATCCCGACCATCGCCGAGCAGGGCATGGCTGGTTTTGACTTGAGCCTGTGGTTTGGCCTGTGGGCGCCACCGGATACCCCCGCTGCGCTGTCACAGCAAATCAATGCCGATCTCAACAAGGCCTTGTCTGACCCGGAAGTAATGGCTGCGTTCGCCAAAGGCGGTATCGCCATCAAAAAACAAAGCCCGGCGGAGTTTTCGGCGTTTGTGAAGGACGAAGTGGCGAAGTTCGCCAAAATTGCGCGGGATGCGAAGCTGGAGCCGCAGTGAATGGCCGGTTTTGAAGTCAATCTGGCCGGAAATTGCAAATCATTGTGCTATATAATATATAGCAATAAAATCAATAAATACGTGACTTAAAGATCAATTTTTTGCATTTTTTGGGTCGGGCGCAAAAAAACAAGCCAATCGTACCCAATTTGGGGTTTTTCGCTCAAACGGTCTTACGGCTTGATCCCTTTGACAGCCCGTCTGCCTCCCCGTCCAGGTGAGCCGCCCTCACGACCGCTTCGAGCCGAACCCGTTCGCCATCAGCGCTTCCCGCAAACTCAGGGAATGGCCGCGCCAGCCGCCGGCTCCAGCAACCCATGTTGAGCTCGCAACCGTCACCGCGCGTGACCTGGGATGCCGGCGTCTGTGAGCGACGGGCCAAAGAACATGCGGCTGACGCCCGCTTGCGCTGCTGCCGCCTCGCACAGACT
>JANNEZ010000096.1:0-7474 GCA_031379255.1 Rhodoferax sp.
GCCGGTGGCCGCGTTGACGCGATTTTTTATTGCCCGCACACGCCGGACGACAACTGCCACTGCCGAAAACCCGAGCCGGGCCTGTTTGAGCAGATTGGCGAGCGTTATGGTGTGGATCTGGCCGACGTGCCCGCAGTGGGCGACACCTTGCGCGACATGATCGCCGGTTCACGGGCCGGTTGCCAGCCCCACCTGGTGTTGACGGGCCACGGTGCGGCGTTTCGCGGGCGGCCGCTGCCCGAAACCTTCCCGGCGGGCACCCGTGTGCATGAGGATCTGGCGGCCTTTGCGGACTGGCTGCTGGCCAGCACGCCCGATTTCGAACTTTCGGTGTTCCACCACTGACACTGCCGCTTGGCCTGTCTCCATTGCCCGACATGTACGCCCTTCGCTCCTTTCTGCATCTCGTCTGGATGATCCTGTTCGTCATCCCCACGGCTCTTTACATGGTGGCGTTGGCGCCGTTTGCCAGCAAGGACCACCAGTTCAAGGCGGCCCGGTTTTTTCTGGCGCGCTCGATTTACGGCCTGCGCACGATCTGCGGGGTCAACTGGCGCGTCAGCGGCGCTGAGCATCTGCCAGGCCTCGATGCGCAGGGCAAACAGTTGCCGGCCATCCTCCTGGTCAAGCACCAGTCGCAGTACGAAACCTTTCTGCTGCCTTTGATCATGCCGCGCCCGCTGGCGTTTGTCTTCAAGAAAGAGCTGCTCTACATTCCCTTTTTCGGCTGGGGCATTGGGCTGGTGGACATGATCCATATTGACCGCAAGCTCGGCAAACAGGCCTTTCAAAAGGTGGCCGAACAGGGCAAACGCATCCTTGGTCGCGGCACCTGGGTCATCATGTTTCCGGAAGGCACGCGCATTCCCCGCGGCAAGGCCGGCCAATACAAATCGGGCGGCACCAGGCTGGCCATCGAGACCGGCGCGCCGGTGGTGCCAATTGCCGTGACGTCGGCCAAGTGCTGGCCACGCAAGGCCTTCATCAAGCGGCCGGGCATGGTGGACGTGTCGATTGGCAAGCCGATTCCCAGTGCCGGGCGCGATCCCGATGAGTTGCTGGGCGAGGTGCAGACCTGGATTGAGTCAGAAATGCGGCGGCTTGATCCGGACGCCTACCGATGAATCCGTTTCAAGGCCTGATTCAGCTGACGCTGGACTTGTTTGGGCCAGAGCAGCTACCCCCAGCGACCAGCGGCAGGGTCGATCGCGGCAGCGGGAAAAAGCAGCCGCTACCCGTTTACCAATCAAGCGATGCCCCGGCAGGCCGTTCGCCTGCAGCGCCCTTCAACGCGGAGCCACTGCGTGATGTGATGGCCCCGGCCAATTTTCGCCACCCACTGGCGAACCGGGAGTCGCGTCTGCAGGATGCCGTTGTCTCGTATGAATTCAAACGGGCCCGCCGCCGCACCATCGGCTTCCAGGTGGGGGTGGAGGGTCTGGTGGTGAGTGCGCCCAAATGGGTGCCGCTGCGCGAGGTGGAAATCGCGCTGCAGGAAAAAGCCGTTTGGGTGCTGAAAAAACTCGAAGAGACACGTGTGCGCAAGGCACAACTCGACGCCAACCGCATCGAGTGGCGCGATGGCGCCAACCTGCCATTTTTGGGCGAGCAGGTGATTGTGGTGCTGGATCCGCGCCATGCCTTTGGCGAAGTGGGCGCAGTGCTTCACACCGACGAATCAGCGCCGAATCTCACTTTGGCGGGTGTGCCGCGCCTGACCCTGCACGTCGCCTTGCCCCACTGCGCCACGCCGGCGCAAATCCGCGACGCGGTGCAGGCCTGGCTGATGCGACAGGCCAAACGGGTGTTCACCGAGCGCCTCAACCACTACGCGCCACTGTTGAAGGTCACGTGGCTAAAGCTGTCGCTCAGCAGCGCTGGCACCCGCTGGGGCAGCGCCAGCGCCGACGGCTCGATCCGTTTGAACTGGCGTTTGATCCACTTCAACCTGTCAGTGGTGGATTACGTGGTGGCCCACGAATTGAGCCACCTGCGGGTGATGGACCACAGTCCGCGTTTTTGGGATACGGTGGCATCCGTCATGCCTGACTACGCGTTGCTGCGGCATCAGCTCAAGGACGACGCGCTGCCGCGTTGGAGTTAAGGCCCCCACGCTCCGCCGTTTCACGGGTCGCTGCCCCCCGAAGGGGGCGCATTTTTCCTTGGGACGGCCCGGCGGAAAAACCAGCACCTCGAACTGCGCGGGCAGAGCACTCAGCGATCAAACCGTCGTAAAGCGCCATACACCCGCTGTGTCGCGGTGGCGCTGGAGTGTTCCGTCAAACCACAATTTGTGCAAATGCGCCACGGCTTCGCCCATGGCAAAGGTCATCTGGTGGACGTCCAGCGCGCGTTTGAACATCACCGGAACCACGTCCATGCCGCTGGTGGGCTGCCTGATGCACAGATCAACCACTTCGGCCAGGCGCGCATCGTGGTGCATGTGCAGCTGCGCGATGCGCCGGTGCAGCCCGGTGAAGGGTTTGCCGTGGGCGGGCAGGGTCAGCGTGTCGGCGTGCAATGGTTTGAATTTGTCGATGGAGTCGAGGAATTGCGCCAGCGGGTTCGCCTCAGGCTCGTTTTCATGCACGCTCACGTTGGTGGAAATGCGCGGCAGCATCATGTCGCCGCCAATCAGCACCTTGAGTTCGGCGCAATACAGGGCAATGTGCTCCGGCGCGTGGCCATATCCGCTGATGCAGCGCCAGGCGCGCCCGCCGATGCGAATGGAGTCGCTGTCTTGCATGCGCTTGAACGTGCGTGGCACAGTTGGCACCAGGTTGACAAAGTAGTTGGTGCGCGCCCGGATGGTCGCCAGGTGCCCGGCGTCCGTCATGCCGTGCGCGGCAAAAAATTCCGCCGCGAATTCTCCGCCGCCAAACGCCGTGGGCATCACTGATGCCAGGCGGGCCACGCCAAAATCGGTCGCGCTGATCCACAAGCGGCAGACATGTTCCGGCGTGCTCCAGCGTTCGCACAACCAGCCGGCCAAGCCGATATGATCCGGATGCATGTGGGTGCAGACCACGCGCAGTACCGGCAAACCATCGAGTTCATGGTCAAAAATCTGCTGCCACTGGGCCCGAGACTCCTCGCGTGAAATGCAGGTGTCCACCACAGTCCAGCCGGGCTGGCCATCGAGTTCATCGCGCAAGAGCCACAGGTTGATGTGGTTCAGCGCGAAAGGAAGCCCCATGCGTATCCACTTGACGCCGTCGGCCACGGGCAGTGTCGCGCCGGGATCGGGCAGGTTTTCACCCAGGGGGTAGTGGAGCTCTTGTTCGAGTTCGTTCATGGGCGCGTTTTTAGCTGATAATCCGGGATAAGTTGACGTTTACGTAAACGTCAATTGATTTGCCATTGTAGAGGCGGCAGCTCGCAAGCGCTGTCACACCGGCACACCTCGGCCATTGCGCAGACCCACCGACGACATGAGCACCGCAACCTTCACCATCGGCGACCTGGCGCGTGAATTCGACCTCACGACGCGGGCGATCCGTTTTTACGAGGATATGGGCCTGCTCGAGCCGACCCGCTCGGGCCCGGGTGGCCGAAACCGCATCTACAGCGGGCGCGACCGAACCCGCCTGAAACTCACCCTGCGGGCCAAACGCCTGGGCTTGTCGCTCACCGAAGCCAAAGACATCATTGACCTGTATGACAGCCCACGCGACACCGGCGCCCAGCTGAAAAAATTCCTTGTGGTGCAGGACGCGCACCGACAACAAATCGAGGAACAATTGGCAGAATTGCAGGCCAACCTCGACGAAGTGAAAACCCATGAGAAAGAAGCCCGCACGCTGCTCGGGGCGATCACCAAAACGGGCAGGCAAGCCACGTTGGACGCAGAACCCGCCTTGAAAAGGAAATCGCCATGAATCTGCCAGGTCTTGACTTCCAGTTGGGTGACGACATCAACGCGCTGCGCGACGCTGTCCGCGAATTCGCACAAGCCGAAATCGCGCCGCGCGCCACAGAAATTGACAAAACCGATAAATTCCCGGTGGATCTGTGGCGCAAGATGGGTGACTTGGGAGTTTTGGGCATCACCGTTGGCGAAGAATACGGCGGCGCCAACATGGGGTATCTCGCGCACATGATCGCCATGGAGGAGCTTTCCCGTGCGTCTGCCGCAGTGGCATTGAGTTATGGCGCGCACAGCAACCTGTGTGTCAACCAGATCAAGCGCAACGGCAACGACGAGCAGCGGCGCAAATACCTGCCGAAACTCATCAGTGGCGAACACGTGGGCGCGCTGGCCATGAGCGAGACTGGCGCCGGCTCTGACGTGATCAGCATGAAGCTCAAGGCTGAAGATAAAGGCGGCTACTTTCTGCTCAACGGCAGCAAGATGTGGATCACCAACGGGCCCGATGCCGATACCCTGGTCGTCTACGCCAAGAGCGAGCCAGAGCTTGGAGCGCGCGGCGTGACCGCCTTCCTGATTGAAAAAGACATGAAGGGCTTCAGCGTCGCCCAGAAACTCGACAAGATGGGCATGCGCGGCAGCCAGACCGGCGAACTGGTGTTCAACAACGTGGAAGTTCCGGCGCAAAACGTGTTGGGAGGCCTCAACAACGGCGCCAAAGTGCTGATGAGCGGGCTCGACTACGAACGTGCGGTGCTCACCGGCGGGCCACTGGGCATCATGCAGTCGGTGATGGACAACGTGGTGCCCTACATTCATGAACGCAAGCAGTTTGGCCAGAGCATCGGCGAGTTCCAGCTGATTCAAGGCAAAGTGGCCGACATGTACACGGTGTTGCAGGCGGGCCGCTCATTCGCCTACACCGTGGCCAAAAATCTGGACCTTCTGGGCCCGGACCATGTGCGCCGCGTGCGCAAGGATTGCGCCTCAGTGATCCTCTGGTGCGCAGAAAAAGCCACCTGGATGGCCGGCGAAGGCATCCAGATATTCGGCGGCAACGGCTACATCAACGACTACCCGCTGGGCCGGATGTGGCGCGACGCCAAGCTCTACGAAATTGGCGCCGGTACGAGTGAAATCCGCCGTATGCTGATCGGCCGCGAGTTGTTTGCCGAGACGATGTGAGCGCAGACAAAATCCCTCTGAGCCATTTGACCCGGATTCCGCATGAACAACGACATCGAACAGCTGTTTGAACACAACCGCCAGTGGGCCGCGCAAACCGAGGCGCGCGAGCCCGGTTTCTTCACCCGCCTGGCGGCACAGCAGAATCCAAAATACATGTGGATCGGCTGTGCCGACAGCCGGGTGCCGGCCAATCAGATCACGGGGCTCGATCCCGGCGAGGTCTTTGTGCACCGCAATGTGGCCAACCTGGTGGTTCACAGCGATTTGAATGCTCTGTCGACCATCCAGTTTGCCGTGGAGCACCTGAAGGTCAAACACATCATTGTGGTGGGTCACTACGGTTGCGCCGGCGTGCGCGCGGCGTTGAGTGGCGTTCGTGTGGGGCTGGCCGACAACTGGTTGCGCCATGTGCAGGACGTGCGCATGCGCCACCGCAAGCGCCTGGACCACCTGCCCGAGGAGCAGCAGGAAAACATCTTGTGTGAAATGAACGTGATCGAGCAGGTGGGCAACGTCGCCTTGTCCACGGTGCTGCAGGATGCCTGGGCACGAGGCCAGGCGGTGTCTGTGCACGGCTGGGTGTACGCGGTGAGTGACGGCCTGCTCAAGGACCTGAAGTGCAGCATCGCCAGTTCAAAGGACGCCATGCCAGTGTTTCAGGCCGCCATCAAGCAGTACCCCCGCGGCAACGCCGACGTGCAATGAGCAGCATGTTCCCCCAGCGGCTGGACTCCAGCCTGGCCTACGACATCGCCAAGGCGATGATGGACGGCTTCAACCGGCATTACCGGTTGTTTCGCTCCGAATCGGCCCGTGCCAAACACCGTTTTGAAGTCGCCGACTGGCACGGCCAGCAACGCGCGCAGCGTGAGCGTATCGAGTTTTATGATCTGCGGGTCAAGGAGTGTTCAACGCGGCTGGAGCGTGAATTCAAGGCCGAAGGCCAGCCCATGGACATCTGGCAGCAGGTCAAGCTGCATTACATCGGCCTCTTGGTGAACCACCACCAGCCCGAATTGGCAGAAACCTTTTTTAACTCCGTCACCACCAAAATCCTGCACCGCACGCACTTCCACAACGATTTCATTTTTGTACGGCCGGCTGTCAGCACGGAGTACATCGAAAACGGCGAACAGGAAGCGCGCCCGACTTACCGCGCCTATTACCCGACCCGTGACAACATGCAGGCGGTGCTGGTTCAGATGGTGCGCGACTTTGAGTTGCGCCTTGAGTTTGAAGACCTGGCGCGCGATGCCGGTGTTGTCGTGGCGGCCCTGGGTGAGCGCCTGCTGAACGCGACCGTGCGTGCCAACTTCCAGATTCAAGTGCTGACCAGCCTGTTTTACCGCAACAAGGGCGCTTATCTGGTGGGCAAACTCATCAATGGTTTCAACGAGTTCCCGTTTGCCCTGCCGATCCTGCACTGGGCCGGCGAAGACGAACGCGAGGGCGAAGGCGGCGCCCGCAAACTGGTCATCGACGCGGCGCTGTTTGGTGAAGACGACCTGTTGATTCTGTTCAGTTTCGCCCGTGCCTATTTCATGGTCGACATGGAGATCCCGTCGGCTTATGTGCAATTCCTGCGCAGCATGATGCCGCGCAAACCGCGCAACGAAATTTACAACGCCCTGGGCCTGGCCAAACAGGGCAAGACCCTGTTTTACCGCGACTTCCTGCACCACCTGCGCCATTCGAGCGACAAGTTCCGTATCGCCCCGGGCATCAAGGGCATGGTGATGCTGGTGTTTGACCTGCCTTCGTTCCCGTATGTGTTCAAGGTCATCAAGGACTTTTACCCGCCGCAGAAAGACACCACCCGCGAGCAGATCAAGGGCAAGTATTTGCTGGTGAAACAGCACGACCGGGTCGGCCGCATGGCCGATACGCTGGAATACAGCGAGGTGGCCTTCCCGCTCGAGCGCTTTGAAGATGAACTCATTGGGGAGATCAAGACCTTCGCGCCAAGCCAGCTTGAAGTGAGCGACCGCGACGCCGACGGCCGCGTCGAAGTGATCATCAAACACGTGTTCATCGAGCGGCGCATGATCCCGCTCAACATCTACCTGCAGGAAGCCTTTGACGCGGGAGGCGCCAGCCTTGACGCGAAGGCTGATGCAACCAGCCCGGCGGCCCGCGCGCGCGAGCAGATCGAACGCGGCGTCGTCGAATACGGCAATGCCATCAAGGATTTGGTGGCCGCGAACATTTTTCCAGGTGACATGTTGTGGAAGAACTTCGGCATCACGCGCCACGGCAAGGTGGTGTTTTACGACTACGACGAGATCGAATACATCACCGATTGCAATTTCCGGGCAGTGCCGGCGCCGCGCAACGAAGAGGACGAAATGAGCGGCGAGGTCTGGTACAAAGTCGGTCCCAAAGACGTGTTTCCCGAAACCTTCGGGCCGTTTTTGCTCG
>JANNEZ010000099.1:0-15744 GCA_031379255.1 Rhodoferax sp.
CACCGCCTTGCACGCTGCCCTGGGCTTTGCCGTAACCCACCCCCCGGGCCTGGCACGCTCCGCGCTCAACACCTTCAAAAACCTCACAAGGTTCGACCGGGTTGGCGCCGTTGGCGCCAACGTTGGTGTCGAGCGTGCCGCGGCGTTTTTCAGCTTGCGCCGCGCCGGCCTCCTTGAGGCAATCGACGCGCGCCACACCGTCGGTGTTGGCCATGCACCAGGCGCGCTCCTGGGCGGTGTTTCGTGAGGCATCAATGCCCGTGTCACCCCTTACATTGACTTGTGCGGCGGCGGCTACCAAGAAGAAGGTCGCGCAGGCAGCGGCCACAGCTCTGGCTACGCCAGAAAGGTTCGACAGATGGATCGGGTTCATGGTGATGTTCCTGGATTGAATGAGCTGCCAGTCTAAAAAACTGGACTCGCCGCCGTCAGCAGACAAAGCCTCGCTGTGAGGACGCCAAACGCCTGCGAAAGCGTAGGACACCATGACGCCTGGCGACGCGCTGTGACAGGACCTTACAAATGGGTCGAGTAGGCGAAGCACTGGTCCGCATAACAGGCGCACGCGGCGTGCTCCAGACCTGCGCGATCGAGAATCTTGAGTTCACCGTGCTGGTATTCAATCAAACCGCTGCGCTGCAACACCCCAGCCGCGGCCGTGATGCCGACGCGGCGCACACCCAGCATGTATGCCAGAAACTCATGCGTGACATGAAATTCATCCGAGTGCGCCCGGTCTTGGCTCATCAGCAACCAGCGCGCCAATCGCTGTCCGATCAAATGAAACCGCAAACACGCCGCCGAGCTGCTGAGTTGGCCCATCAATACGTAGATGTACCGGTTCATCACGCGTCTCAAATCCAGGCTTTTTCTCAATTCGGCGCGGAACGCAGGGACGGCGATCCGATGCGCCATGCCTGGACCCTGCACCAGCGCGTGCAGCGGCGAGATCAAAACACCCAGCGCCACCTCAGCGCCCAACATGCCTTCACGGCCGGCCATACCCACCTCCAGTCTGGGCTTGCCGTCGAAAGGCGCCACGAGCGAGATGAATCCGTCCACCGGGAAGTAAACATGCCGGGTTGCGCCGCCGGACTGACACAGCACCTGCTTGATAACCAGCGGCACAAGCTCACTCACGGACAGCAGCTGGCGACGCGCTGGGTGAGATAGCAATTCAAAAAGGTGGTTCTCGGCTGCGGTCAACATTGGCTCCCGTGAAACAAGTTCAGGTGGTGAGAGCCAGCGCAGCAGAGTTGAGGGTTCTTTGCTGAAGCAGTTGACGGTCCAGCACATCAATATGTCCGCGACTGTATCTAATCACTCCGGCCTGTTGCAGCTTTAGCGCCGCGGCAGTGACACCTTCCCGGCGGACCCCCAGCAAATTGGCCAGCAATTCCTGCGTCATGGCCATAGCAGCCGATGGCAATCGTTCCAGACCCATCAGCAGACGGCGGCACATCAACTGGTCTATCGAGTGATAACGGTTGCAGGCAGCTGTTTGCGCCACCTGCGCCATCAACGCCTGGGTATAACGCAGCAACATCATCACGATCGGGCCGGAACGAACCATCTCGTCTTTTGCAGCCTGAGTCCGCAGCCGGTAGCCCTGTCCGGCACTTTGGACGACCGCCTCGTTGAGCATGGAGTTGCCACCCATGAACACGGAAATGCCGACGACGCCATCGTTGCCGACGACCGCGATCTCCGTGGAGGCGCCGTCTTGCGTCATGTACACCAGCGAAACGATGGCAGTCGTGGGAAAGTAAACGTAGGCGGGCGTGCGTCCGGCCTCACACAGTACCAGCCCGAGCGGCAGATCGACCAATTCGAGCAAGGGTTGCCAGCGGATGATTTCGCAGGGTGGCAGGCCTGCCAGCAATTGATTCTGGGTCAGATTCAAGTGGGCGCTTTGGCCAGGGCGGCAGGTGATGTTCATTAAAATCTCTCATGGGCGATTGATTCGCCATGATCCGCCAGCAACGGTTTCCAGCCTATCGGTGGCAGCCGGCAACGGGCGTAAGCCCGCTCCTACAAACCGGGCAACTTGCAAAGGGCGGCAGCGCCCGATGCCTACTCCGCAAGCCGTTGGGGAAGCAGCCGGTCATACTCTTTTTTAACGACGGCATAACACTCACAGGTACGCTGCTCCAGGCCCGGCCGGTCTAGCACTGTGATGCGACCCCGCGCGTAACGGATCAGGCCGAGTTGCTGCAATTTGAGCGCGCCTTCCGTAACACCCTCGCGCCTTACGCCCAGCATGCTGGCAATCAATTCCTGGGTCGTCACCAGTTCGCTTCCTTGCAGACGGTCCAGGCTGAGCAGCAGCCAGCGGCACAACTGCTGGTCCAGCGAGTGGTGGCGGTTGCACACAGCCGTTTGAGCCATCTGCGTGATCAAGGCCTGCGTGTACCGCAGTAAAACGTGCATGACGGGCCCGACATGGTTGAATTCGTCCTTGATCATCTGCGCAGGCAACCGGTAACACCTGCCCGCGCTCCGCACCACAGCACGGCTGGGAGTGGATTCCCCTCCCATGAAAAGCGAGATGCCGACAATTCCCTCCAGCCCAACAACGGCGATTTCCGCAGACGATCCGTTGTCCATCACGTACAGCAAAGAAACGATGGCACTGACCGGGAAATAGACGTGCGACAAGGTTACGCCCGGTTCGTACAGAACCTCGCCGAGCTTCAGGTCAACCTCCTCGAGCAGTGGCGACCAGCGCGCCCATTCCGCGTCTGGCAAAGCGGCAAGCAGGCCATTGTGTTTGGGCCCGGAACTGGTAGCGGCTGCAAGTGACATGGTGAACCTCTGGGCTGTAAGCCGGTCGGAAATTTGCGAAGTCTGCTTGCAGCCCTTGTATTCAGTGTAGGCAACCGCGGCGGGAAGTCTGTGCGTTAGCGCACAAACAATGTACGCGCGGGAAATTGTTTCTACATGCGTCTACGCCCGCACTCGGCACCTCGTCTGACAGACGCCAACGTTCATGTGCCTCAATATCAGCGCTACGCGATTGCAATGCCTGCACCGCGTTTTCCCCAACTTTCTCCCAAGAAGTCCGACCCGCCATGCCAAGTCAAAACATTTCCCGCTCAAGGTGGACCACCGCGTCCCTGAGCGATCCTCCAGACACCTCTCCCATGGAGTTGTCTGCGCTGGGGGAGCACCTGGACCATTGCAGGAACTCCCACCGGCGGCTGTTCGCGGTGCGGTGCGCTGCCGAGACGGCAAATGGCTTTGTATCAGCCCGATTCGTCACAAGCCTGCTGGCAATGGCACTCCTGATCGGCGCGGGCGCACTGATCCTGTAGGTGATGGCGCAGACCTGGCTGCTCCATCTGGTTCCTGGCGCGCCCCAGGCCTTGTGCCACATGCTGGACGGCGCCCGCGGCCCGGTGGAGGCGCCGATACGGTCCGAAATTTTCGGTTTGCAACGGTTCGCCCAGCACGGACGCAGTCTTGGCGCGACACATCGCGCAGCGCAGGGCAACCCATGGCTCGCCAATTTTTTCCCGCGCCTTCGAAGCAACATCGGAACCCTGCGCGAAGCCCACAGTTACATCAACCAGCAGGCGCTCACCGGCTACGACATCAGCCCTGCCGCCGAGTGGTTGCTTGACAACTTTCACCTGATCGAATCGCAAACCGGAGAAATCCACCGGGGTTTGCCACGCAGTTATTTCCGCACCTTGCCAATTCTTCAGGATGAGCCACTGGCCGGGCTGCCGCGCGTGTATGGCATAGCGTGGGCCTTCGTGGCACATACAGACAGCGCATTTGATGAGGGGCTGTATGTCCAGTTCCTGAGCGCCTACCAGGAAGCCCGCGAGCTGAACCTCAGCGAACTGTGGGCGATGCCGACGACCCTTCGTGTTGTGCTGGTCGAAAACCTCCGGCGCCTAGCCGAACGGGTGGCCACCAACAAGGCCGCCCGCGAGATTGCCAACCTGTGCTGCGACAAGGCCGACATCTTTACCCTTGAGCAAATTGACGGCTTGCTGAGGCTTCTGAGGCAGCGCGGCGTTGGCAACGTGTTTCTGGCGCAGGTGGCGCTTCGGCTCTCTGATCAACCACCTCCTGCAAGCGGCGCAACCTGCCCCTTGAACATTGACTGGGTTCGCGCCGCCCTGCCAGACCTGGCGTTGGTTCAAGCCCAGCAACCGCTCGATCAAGCCGCCGACAACCTGAGCCTGAGCAACGCCGTGAAGTCGCTCAGGGCAATAGGGGCCGCCGACTGGTCCGGCATTGTTGGCAGGAGCAGCAACTTGATACGCCTGATGCTGAGCTGGCCCCTGTTCAGCGCCGAAAACACCGAGACACGCGACCAGACGCTTCACGGCATAGAAAAAATGTCGCGCCTAACCGGCCTCAGGGAGATGGTTGTGGCGCAGGCCATGCTGGATCGTGTTTACGGCGCTGCAGGCAACGAGGACCCCGGCGCCGTGGCAAGCCACTGGTTGACCGGCCCGGGTCGACCTGCACTGTTTGAGTCTCTCGGCTTGCGGGCGCCCATCTTGATGGCAACGAAGGACAAACTCCGGGGATGGCGTCTGCCGGCCTACCTTGGTGTGTTGTTGTTGGGCACCGCGGCAGTTGTCGGCTGGATTCTCCTGCACCCTGGATCAGGGATCAAACCTTTGCCTCAGGGTGGCTTGAGCATGATGGCCATTGCGCTCATGCTTTTTCCGGCTTCGGAAGCGGTGGTCGCCGTGATCAACCGGCTGATCAGTGAATCGGTGCGCCCTGAACATTTGCCCCGCCTTGCCTTGGCAGATGGCTTGCATCAGGAACACCGGGTGATGGTGGTCATACCCGCCATGCTGGCCAGCCAAGCCAATGCCCGGAGCCTGAGCCACCGGCTGCTGATGCACTACCTCGCCAACCCGGAACGCCATGCGCAATTTGCGCTGCTGACGGACTGGGGCGATGCCGGCACGCAGGTTGTGGGGAATGACACGGTACTGTTGGACGAAGCCGCGCTGCAGGTTGGCGCGCTCAATCGCCGCTTCCCGGCTGAAGAAGGCCACCCGCCGCGCTTTTTGCTGCTGCACAGGCAGCGCACCTTCAGCCAGACTGAGCAGGCGTGGATTGGTTGGGAGCGAAAGCGCGGAAAACTGGAACAGCTGGCGCAGGCCCTGGCCCTTGGCAAAGACCATCCGTTTCTGGATCTTGGAGATCTGTCCCGAATAGCCCCGGACACGCGCTACATCCTCACCTTGGACAGTGATACGCAACTGCCGCCCGGCAATCTTCGGGAACTGCTGGCCGTCGCGTCACACCCGCAGAACCGGCCCCGTCTGGACAAGGAGTCACGCACTGTTATTTCAGGCTACGGGATCTTGCAACCGCGCGTGGTCACGCCTCTTCCGAGCGCTGGCAAAGTCACCGCGTTTCACTGGCTGTTTTCGGGACAACCTGGTGTGGATGCTTACAGCGCGGCCACGTCGGAGGTCTATCAGGATGTTTTTGGCGAAGGCAGCTTCACGGGGAAAGGGCTCCTCCACGTGCACACCATGCACACACTTCTGTCTGGGCGCCTGCCCCAGGACCGTATTTTGAGCCACGACCTTTTCGAAGGTTCACGGGTGCGATGCGCTGCCGTGACCGACGTGGCGGTGATTGAAGACGAGCCCTTCCACCCGGATGTAGCCGCCGCGCGAGCCCACCGGTGGATCCGGGGCGACTGGCAATTGCTTCCCTTTCTCTTTCGCCCCGGCGCGTTCCCGGTCCGTGCCGTCAACCGCTGGAAGATGTTTGACAACCTGCGCCGATCACTGGTCGCCCCCATGTCGCTTGCGTTGCTGGCGCTGTCATTGGGTGGGTACATGCTGTCGCCCTGGGCGGCTTTGTGGCTGTTGCTCGCGGCGTTCTGCGCCGGCCCGATGTTGGGGGCGCTTGCCGCCTTTTCGCCCGGCAAGGCCGACCTGGTTCGCTCCCATTTTTACCGCCAGGCAGCCATTGATCTGGCCCGGGCCATTGGCAGCGGCTTCTGGTGGTTGAGCCAGTTGCTACGCCAGTCAGTGATGGCGATGGATGCGATTTCACGCGCCACCTACCGCATGGTGATAAGCCGGCGCAAGCTGCTGCAATGGACCACGGCGGAAACCGCGCAAGCCCGGGCGTCGACCGATTTCGCCGTCCTGGTCCGCAGGCAATGGCGGGTGTCGGCCGTGGCCCTGTTGCTGCTGGTTTTGTTGCTTGCCAACGGCTCGCCGTACCCGCTGCTTTCAACGGCCATCTGCCTATGCTGGGCCGCATCGGCCGGCTGGATCTGGTGGTTCAGCAAACCCCTGAGCCGCAAGCAGGGCGCGGAGTTGATCCGCAGCGATCGGGATTATCTGGCGACGCTGGCGCGCGATACCTGGGGGCTGTTTGAGCGCTGCATCGGACCCGAGGACAACCACCTGCCGCCGGACAACCTGCAAACCACGCCACATGACATGGTGGCGCACCGGACGTCTCCCACCAACATCGGCCTGTATTTGCTGAGCGTGGCGTGCGCCGAGGCGTTTGGCTGGATCAACCGCGACCAACTGGTCGTCCGCATGGAGGCCACCCTCGCAACACTTGCAAAAATGCAGCGCCACCGCGGGCACTTCCTCAACTGGTATGACACCCAAACCCTGGCGCCCTTGTTGCCAATGTATGTGTCAACGGTGGACAGCGGAAACCTCAGTGGCCACCTGCTGGCCGTGGCGCAAGCCTGCCTGGCGCTGGCCGGCAGGCCCGCGGCGCCACCCAACGCTGGGCAGGCGCAGCGCCTGCGTGAACTGGCGCGGGTATGCGCAACGCTGGCGTGGGCCCCTGACTATAAACTGCTGTATCACAATGAGCGCCACCTGTTTCACATTGGTTTTCGGGTGGCCGAACAACAGTTGGACGAATCCTTTTACGACCTGATGGCGTCCGAGGCGCGGCTGACCAGTTTGCTCGCCATCGCCAAAAGCGACGTGCCAGTTCGGCACTGGGCCGCATTGGGCCGTCCGTTTTTTTCCAGAGGTTCGCGGGTTGGCCTTCGGTCCTGGTCGGGTTCCATGTTTGAGTACCTGATGCCCACCCTTGTGCTGGATGAACCGCACGGCAGCGTTTTATGCAGCGCAGGCCAGGTCGCGCTTGCCGAACAGATTGCCTATGGCGCGCAGCGGGAAGTCCCCTGGGGTTTTTCGGAATCCGCGTATGCGGCCAGAGACCACACGCTTGCCTATCAGTATGCCCCTCAGGGCGCGCCCGGGCTGGCGCTGCGCCGCACACCGCCGGACGAACTGGTGGTCGCGCCATACGCCACCGCGCTGGCCGCGCAAATCGCGCCGTCGCTTGCCATTCACAATTTCAAGGCGCTGCAGGCGATGTCCGCCCGCGGACAGTATGGATTCGTGGAGGCGCTTGATTTCTCGCCAGGCAGGCAGTCGGGCAAAAACCGGTATGAACCCGTCTGCGCATTCATGGCACACCATCAAGGCATGACCATCGTTGCACTGGCCAATGTTCTTCTGGATGGCCTGGTGCAAGGCTGGGAAATGGCCGACCCGCACATCGAGGCGGTCTCCTCCTTGCTTCAGGAGCGGGCGCCCCGGGGAATTTCCAGAACCTCATTGGCGCCACCCAAGGTGGCTCCGCTGGCGTTGCAGCGGCGCGCGCCAGGGTTGTTGCGCGAAACGCTGCCCGGCGCCAATGCGATCGAACCCACCCACGTGTTGTCCAACGGGCGTTACAGCGTGACGCTGCGCGCCAATGGCGCCGGCTGGAGCCGTTGGGGCCGCTCTGGCATCACCCGCTGGCGGGATGACGCGTTGCGGGACGCCTGTGGCTGGTTTTTCTACCTTCGCAGACCAGGCCCCGGCGGGCAGGGGCTGTCGCAAAAACCGGCTCTGCAGGTTCATTCGATCACCCAGCACCCGGCGCCGGACCGCCACGCCCACTACAAAAGCGTGTTCCATTCGGACCGGGTCTGTTTTGAGGCGCAATGGCGGCAGCTGCAGTCGCAGGTGACCGTCTGGATCAGCCCCGAAGACGACATCGAATTCCGTCAGGTGGAGCTGCGGAATTTGAGTGATGACGCGGTGGAGATGGAACTGATGTCAGCCTTCGAGGTGACCATGGCAGATCCGGCTTCGGATGAAGCCCACCCCGCGTTCAGCAACCTGTTTGTGGACGCGTCCTGGCTGTCCGGGCATCAGGCGCTTGTTTGCAAAAGGACCCCCCGATTGCCCAGCGAACGCGAAATGCATATGGCGCATTTTCTGGTTGAAACACAAACCCAGTCCGCGCAACTGTCTATCCAGGTCGACCGTCAGCACTGGCTTGGCCGAAACCGCGCGGCAAGCCAGCCGCGCGCCATTCTGGAACCGGTCCCGTCATCGGCGGCTTCGCTGCCCGGCCCAGACCCGACGGCACACCAGGTCGCGCTTGTCACAGGGCTTGATCCAGTAAGTGTTCTAGCCGTCAAGCTGCGCATTGCGGCCAATGCCACGGTGCAGCTGACCTTTGCCACAGCGGCTTCTGATACGGCGGCCACCCTGCATGCCGTGATGGACAAATACCGGCAGAAGTCCCATGTGCAGCGCGCGTCCCTCATGTCGGCCACGCTGACCGGAATCCGGTTGCGCGCGCTGGGGCTGGGCGCGGAGAATTTTGCGGCAATCCAGTCGCTGACAACCGCGCTGACCAGCAGCCTGACCCACCCTTACGCCCAGCCGGACCGTTTTGCAGGCGCCGCTGCGCCAGTCTGCGACCGGCGGTTGTTGTGGCGTCTGGGGATATCCGGCGACCGGCCCATTCTGCTGGTGTCCGCTTCGGTGGCCCACAGCATGGGCTTGTTGCGGGCGCTGAGCCAGGCGCTGCGCGTCTGGTCTTGGGGCGGTGTAGCCTGCGATCTGGTCATCCTCAATGCGGAACCGGTCTCTTACCTGATGGCGCTGCAGCGGGAGATTGCCGCACTGCGCGACGCCCATACAGCGGGCAGCGCAGCCGAGCCCGGGGTGCCCTGCACTGCGCTGCATGTTTTGCGCGCGAGCGAACTGTCGGGTGAGGAACGCTCAACACTTCAGCGACTGGCGCGCCTGAAGGTCAACGCCGACGGGCG
The DNA here is from genome assembly GCA_031379255.1 of Rhodoferax sp. Taxonomy (GTDB): domain Bacteria; phylum Pseudomonadota; class Gammaproteobacteria; order Burkholderiales; family Burkholderiaceae_C; genus JANYCG01. Next base: position 9,086 of record JANNEZ010000099.1, read on the forward strand.
ACCCCTGGTGCACCACGTGCGCGACTGGATTGCCCTGCACGAACAAGCCTTTGAACGCCGCCATGCCACGTCCCGCTCGCCCGTCGCGCCGGCCCGGGGCCTGCTGCCAGACAACCAGCAGGCCACCGGAACTTTCGACGCAGCGACCGGTGAATTCCGCTTCGCAACCGGTGCCGGCAGGAAACCGCTGCGCCCCTGGATCAATGTGCTTGCCAACCCCGATTTCGGCTGCCAGATATCTGAAGCAGGCGGCGGCTACACCTGGGCCGCCAACAGCCGCATGAACCAGCTGACGGCCTGGTCCAACGACCCGGTGGGCGATCCGCCGTCCGAATGGTTTTTGATACAGGATCGCAATACCCACTCAACCTGGAGTGTCACGCCCAGCGCCTGGGGTGTTGCCGACGCTGAGTACACGGTGGCCCATGGCCAGGGCTACAGCAGCATCCGCCACCAGCGTGGAGATTTGGCGGTCGTTGCAGGCTGGTGTGTGGATGAGCTGGCCAGCGTCAAGCAAATTCACCTGCGAATCACCAACCGGGGAACCCGCAGCGCGCAGTTGCGGATAGCCGCGATCGCCGAATGGGTGATGGGCGCAAACCGGCTTGACCGCAGGACAGTGGCAACCGCCCGGTTTTCTGAAGACCTCGGCGGCCAGAAATTGACGGGCCTGTTGTGCACCCAGGACGACCGATCGGGTGGTTTTGGCAATGGCACCGCATTTTTAGCGGTTGCTGGCGCGCGCGATGGCGAAGAAGACTGGACCTGCGACCGGCGCGAGTTTTTCGACGCCCGCGGCGCCCTGGTGTTGCCGGACCACCTGGGCCAACAAAGCGGGGCCGGGCTCGACCCTTGCGCCGCCTTGTCATGCCCGGTGGATCTGGAAGCGGGTGAAACCGTTGAGAAAACTTTCTTGCTCGGGTACGCCGACAGTCCGGACGCCGCCAAAAAATTGGCAATGCAGGCTGCGCAGGCATCGCCCGAGGAACGCACCGACGGCGTGCGGCGCCATTGGGACCAGTTCCTCGGCGCCACCACCGTAACCACGCCGGACCCGCTCTTTGACGCCATGGTCAATCGCTGGTTGCTGTACCAGACCGTGTCGTGCCGCCTGTGGGCGAAGGCCGGTTTCTACCAGGCTGGAGGCGCCACGGGTTTTCGCGATCAGTTGCAGGATGCCATGGCCGTCGCGTGGGCCCGGCCGGAGTTGTTGCGCAGGCAGATTTTGGTCAACGCTGCGCGGCAATTTCCCGAAGGCGACGTTCAACACTGGTGGCACACACCCCTTGGGGCTGGCGTACGCACACGCTTCAGCGACGATTTGTTGTGGCTGCCGCATGCATTGGTGCGCTATTTGCGCGCCACAGGAGACACCTCCGTTGCCGATGAAATGGTGCCTTTCATTGAAGGCCCTGAAATTCCGGAGGGTGCGGAAGACGCCTATTACATTCCTGTTGTCGGCGCCCGGGTTGCCACGGTCTACGAACACTGCGCCCGCACCCTTGACCGCAGCCTGCGCGTGGGGGTGAACGGGCTGCCCCTGATGGGCGGCGGCGACTGGAACGATGGCATGAACCGCGTCGGCATTGAAGGGCGTGGCGAATCAGTCTGGCTGGGGTGGTTCCTGTGTGATCTGGTGGCCGGTTTTGCGCCGCTTGCGCGCGGGCGCGGCGAGCAGGCGCGGGCCCAGCGCTGGGATCTGGCTGCGAAGGGCTGGAAAGCGGCCCTGTTGGACGCCGGCTGGGACGGCCAATGGTTCAGGCGGGCCTTTTTTGACGATGGCCGGCCGCTGGGCTCAGAGGCCAACGCGGAAGGCCGCATCGACCTCATTGCGCAGTCCTGGGCTGTGTTGTCGGGCGTTGCGCCATTGAACCTGCAACGCATGGCGCTGGACGCGGTGGAAAAACATTTGGTGAACGCAGATGCCGGCCTGATCCGGTTGATCGATCCGCCGCTGGTCCATGCGAGTCCGAGCGCCGGTTACATCCAGGCTTACCCGCCGGGCGTGCGTGAGAACGGGGGGCAATATTCACACGCCGGGATCTGGGCCTTGATGGCCCAGGCCAGGCTTGTGGCGGATGGCCGGGTTCCTGGTGCTGAATCGGGAGGCGACACTCCCTATCGCTATTTCACCTTTTTGAGCCCCGCGCATCGCGCGGCGCACCCGATACGCGGCGTGTTGTATGGCATCGAGCCGTATGTCATGGCGGGTGACGTCTGCAGCCAGCCGCCGTACACAGGGCGTGGCGGCTGGAGCTGGTACACCGGGGCGGCGGCCTGGATGCACCGGGCGGCCATCGAGTCGATCTTCGGGCTGTGCCAGGATGTCCGCACCCTGTCGTTCACGCCCTGCCTTCCCTCGCACTGGCCGGGCGCTGAAATCACCCTGCGCCGCGACGGCAACTGCTGGCGCTTCATCCTGGTCCGCACCACCCCCGCCAACGCGCTTTTGGAGACGGCAAAGTGGCAAGCCCAGTTGCTGCTGGCCGGCCAGGAACTCAATTGGACCTCACTGCCGGCAACCAGTTGTTTCGTCGTCCCGCTGTTGCCTGCCTGAAACCGCGCAAACCGGGCAACCGGCGGGCGAGCGCTGAGGCGCTGTCCTACACCTGCAGGGGAATCCGGCTGATGGCCCGTCTGACGATGGAAATTTAAAGTAGCTGCAAGGTTGATGCGCGGTTTGCATCCAGCCAGCCCGAAGCAAAGGACTCCCGAATGACCACCAAAGACCACAACAAAGTGCAGCCGATCCGGCCTGCGGCACACCGTAAACTGGAACTTGACCAGGAAGCCATAGAGACCGTCAAGAGCATTCTTGACGGCGGTTCCCTGTTGCCCGGCGACGACGCCGACCGCAAGGACATCATCCAGCTGCTCAACGATTCGCTGGCGACGGAGCTGGTGTGCGCGTTGCGTTACAAGCGCCACCATTTCACCGCCAGCGGCCTCGCATCGCCCAAGATTGCCGAAGAGTTTCTGGTGCATGCCAACGAGGAGACGGCGCACGCCGACCGGATCGCCCGGCGCATCGCGCAGCTAGGCGGCTCGCCCGACTTTTCGCCCGACTCCCTCCTGGCGCGCAGCCACGCCGCCTACGACGACTCGGCCGACCTCAAAAGCATGATCCAGGCCAACCTGACGGCTGAACTCGTGGCCATCGAGGCCTACGGCCAGATGGTGAAACTGATCGGCAACAAGGACTCCAGCACGCGGCGCTTGGTTGAAGACATTCTGGCCGACGAGCAGGAGCACGCAGATGAACTCAAGGGCTGGCTCGCCAACACGGGGGCGACATGACTGCTCCTCGCAGTGCCGCTCCCGGGCAGGGGAAACCAAGCCAAACATTTTCAATTTTTCAACCGAAGGAGTTACGTATGAACTGGGATCAAATTCAAGGCAACTGGAAACAGGTCACTGGCAAGGCCAAGGAGCAATGGGGCAAGCTGACCGACGACGATCTTGACATCGTCGCCGGGCGGCGCGAGCAGCTCGCAGGCAAGATCCAGGAACGTTATGGCGTGGGCAAGGAAGACGCCGAAAAACAGCTGGCCGAGTGGGAACGCAAGGCCTCTGACAGCTGGTTCAGCAAAAACAAGGTCTGAGCCAGCGCTGAAACCGCAACCACCAGGAGAAACACTATGTTGCACTACGCCGTTGTATTTTTCGTCATTGCCCTGATCGCCGCCGTATTCGGGTTTGGCGGCATTGCCGCCAGTGCGGTGGAGATTGGGAAAATCCTCTTTCTGGTGTTTGCTGTTTTGGCAGCCATCAGTTTCATCGTCAGCCTCGTGCGCAAAAACTGACCGTCACGTCACTGCGTGGCGGGCCGGGCGGGCCGTGAGCTTCCAACGCTTTAAGATTGGCAGCTCACGAACCGCCCGGCCTTTTTCATGAAACTCGCGACCTGGAACATCAATTCACTCACTGTCCGGCTGCCCCAAGTGCTGGACTGGCTCAACGCCCAGGCCCAGACCGGCGCGCCAATCGACGTGCTGGCGCTGCAGGAGTTGAAACTCACGGACGATAAATTTCCGCACGAAGCCCTGGCGCAAATTGGCTACGCCGCCCAGGTGTTCGGGCAGAAAACTTACAACGGCGTCGCGCTGCTGACCCGCCTGGACGCGCCGGCGCCCGTGGGCGACGTGGTCAAAAACATCCCCGGGTTCGATGACGACTTGGCGCGTGTCATCACAGCCACCGTGCCTTCAGAAGCTGCGGCCAACAAAGGCCCGCTGCGCGTGATTGGCGCCTATTTCCCCAACGGCCAGGAGCCTGGCAGCGAGAAATTTGAATACAAGATGAACTGGCTCAAGGGCTTGCGCGCCTGGGTGAAAACCGAGCTGGCCGCGCACCCGAATCTGGTTCTCATGGGCGACTGCAACATCACCTTTGACGACGCCGACGTGTGGGACCCGATTGGCTTGGCCGACACCATCCACTGCACCGAAGAAGAGCGTTATCACCTGCGCGCGCTGGTCGCGCTGGGCCTCACAGATGCTTTGCGGCTCTTTGCGCAGCCGCCTAAAAGTTATTCATGGTGGGATTACCGCGACTTCGGCTTCAAACGCAACAAGGGTTTGCGCATTGACCACATTTTGATCAGCGCGGCCCTGAAGGCGCGCGCCACGGAATGCATGATCGACAAGGCGCCGCGCAAAAACGGGCGGCCCAGCGACCACGCGCCGGTGGTGTTGTCGATTGCCTGATGGCGAATTGGCGTGCGGGCGTGGTGATGTGATGGCCGAGCGGCTCAATCACCCTGGAATTTGCAATAATTAACTTGTATATTAACAAATTGCCATAAATGGGCACTTTGTTAACATGGGTATTAATTATTGCGGATTTTTCTGCATTTTCCGGATTTTTGAGGCTTTTTCGGCAATGAAGTCACGTAAAACATAGATAGTTTGCTACTATTTATGTAGCAATTGCCCTGAGGTCATTCCAACCCGAGTTCCTGGATTTTCCGCGTGATGGTGTTGCGGCCAATGCCGAGTTTTTGCGCGGCCTCGATGCGCCGCCCTTTGGTATTGGCCAGCGCGGTGAGGATCAGCTTGGCTTCAAAACGGCGTGTGAGCACATCCCACACGTCGGTGTGGCCGTTGGCCAGCAGCGTCATCGCCTCAACCTGCAAACCCAGCTCCCAGGCGGCCGGGCTCTCGCTGGCAGGGCTGCCTGAAGGCTCCAGAGCGGCGCCTGGCTGGCCGCCTTCGGCGGACGCGGACGGTTCGACTTGGGCAGCCGCAAACGGCACCTGGGCGGCCATCGCTGGCGGCGCGAACGCCGGCTGTGCCTGAAGGTCCAGGCGCGGCTCCGGCAGGGTGTGCCCGTCACCCGCAAGCGCACCCGCCGTCGCCGGGGCCAGCGCGGGCGCGGCGGCAACCTGGGACGCGCTTTGCAACACCTCGGGCGGCAGGTCTTTGGGCTCGATCAGCTGCGCGGGCGCCATCACCGTGAGCCAGTGGCAAATGTTTTCCAGCTGGCGCACGTTGCCGGGAAAAGCGAAATGGCTCAAGGTGGCCAAGGCCGCATCGGAAATGCGTTTGGGCTCCACGCCCAGCTGGGTGGCGCTTTGGCCCAAAAAGTGGCGCGTGAGCATCGGGATGTCTTCACGGCGCTCGCGCAGCGCTGGCAGGCGCAGGCGGATCACATTGAGGCGGTGGAACAGGTCTTCGCGAAAAACGCCGTCTTTCACGCGCTGCTCCAGGTCTTGGTGCGTCGCCGCGATCACCCGCACATTGCTTTTGATGGCGGTGTGGCCGCCCACGCGGTAGAAGTTGCCGTCGCTCAAGACCCGCAGCAGGCGCGTCTGCAGGTCAAACGGCATGTCGCCAATTTCGTCGAGGAACAAGGTGCCGCCGTCGGCCTGTTCAAAACGGCCGCGGCGCATGGTTTGCGCGCCGGTGAAGGCGCCGCGCTCGTGGCCGAAGAGTTCGCTCTCGAGCAAATCCTTCGGAATCGCCGCTGTGTTGATGGCGACAAACGGGCCGTTGGCGCCCTTTGCCGCAGCGTCGCCGCGTGGGGAGTGTTTGTGCAAGGCACGGGCCACGAGCTCCTTGCCGGAGCCGGATTCGCCAGTGATCATCACCGTGACGTGGCTTTGTGAAAGGCGGCCAATGGCGCGAAACACGTCCTGCATGGCGGCGGCCTGCCCGAGCATCTCGGGCGACGCGAGTTGGCGCTCTTCGGCCACCGATTCACGCTGGCTTTCGTCGACCGCCCGGCGGATGAGTTCCACCGCCTTAGGCAAGTCGAAGGGTTTGGCCAAGTACTCGAAGGCGCCGCCCTGAAACGCCGAGACGGCGCTGTCGAGGTCGGAAAACGCCGTCATCACGATCACCGGCAGCCCCGGCAACTTGGCTTTGACCTTCTCCAGCAAGTCGAGGCCGGAACCGCCCGGCATGCGGATGTCGCTCACCAGGATCTGCGGACTGTCCTCCTCGCCGGCGGCATTGAGCGCGGCCAGCACGTCGCGCGGATTCGTGAAGCTGCGGGTCGGCAGGTTCTCGCGCAACAGCGCCTTTTCCAGTACGAAGCGTATCGACTGATCGTCGTCCACAATCCAGATCGGCTTCATGCAGTTCGTCACCTCGGTTCAAACTGCCCGGAACAGCTCAGGGCAGTGGTATCAAAATCAGGAAGTCGGTCCTGCCCGGCAC
>JANNEZ010000100.1:0-2845 GCA_031379255.1 Rhodoferax sp.
CGTCTGGCCAGAACCCGGTGATGACGCGCTCGATGGCGCCGGTTTGTACATTCACGGCGCCCAGCAGGTTGCCGGTTTTCCCCATGTGGAAGTTGTCGTTGATGTTTTTCGCACGGGCAATTTTCAGCGCCGCCATGTGCATGTGCGGCCCCTCGTCCGTCAAAATCACCACCACGCGGGCACAGCTGGTGGTGTCGCCCATCCACTGGCGCATCAAATCGTGCGGCTCCAGGCAGCGCTGAAACAGCATTCCCACATATTGGGGCTTCATGCAGGAGTCCATCAAGTCTTGCAAGGTCACGGATTTGCCTTGCGCATCGGTGAATTGGCGCGCCTCGGCGTTGTAGGACTTCAACAGCCAGGTTCCGCCGCCGTAGCTGCCATGAATCGGCTTGATGAAGATCGGAAACGGCATTGCCTTTGTGACATAACCCTCAAGGCCCTGCCGTGAAGTCAGTGCCCGCTCTGCGCCTACGCGGCGTCCACACGGAGAGTAGGTGGCCAGGGTTTCTGGAATGGGGAACCCGTATTGCTGCAAGATCGCATAGTTCAAGACCTTGTCGTTCGCGGTGGCGCGCCAGTAGTCTTTGTTGAGGCGTTTGTCGATGGCTTCGCTTGCGCGCCAACCGACACAATGGGTTTTGCTCTCGGGTGGATAAAAAGTGTCGTTGAACACTTCAAATTCGAAATATTCTTCCAGCCCCAAGCGCTGCGGCCCGCTGGCCAAGGCGTACACCTCACCCAATTGCCTGAGGCGGGATTTTCCGGTCTGTTGTTTGACCAGCGACGTGTAGTTATAAAGTTTGCCGATCCGGGACATGACCATCTTTTTAAACAACTCAGACACCGCAGGCCTTCTTGAGCTGAAGGTATGCTACGCGAACCGTACTCTAGCTCAAGAACCCATGGACCTGACCGAATACAGAAACAGTCCGATCGAAAAACAGCGGCTTTCCGACTTGATGGGCTTGGTGCCAGCTGCCGGTGCCACTGCGTTGGACGTTGGAGCGCGGGACGGGTTTGTTTCCAAAATGCTCGCCGGGCGGTTTGAGGTGGTTACGGCGCTGGATCTGGAGAAGCCAGCCATCGATTTCGAACGGGTGGTGTGCGTCAAGGGTGACGTGACCGCGCTGGAATTCGCGAATTCAAGCTTTGACCTGGTGTTTTGCGCCGAAGTGTTGGAGCACATTCCCCCCAAGCTGCTGGAACGTGCCTGTCACGAGTTGGCGAGAGTGACAAAAAGCGCCCTGATTGTGGGGGTTCCTTACCGGCAGGACATCCGTGTAGGGCGAACCACTTGCAACCAATGCGGCAAGGTCAGCCCGCCGTGGGGGCATGTCAACCGCTTTGACGAGCAAAAGCTGGCACAACTGTTCCCGGGTTGCGAGGTGGAAAAGCAGTCGTTCGTTGGCAGGTCAAACGAACAGACCAACGCATTCTCCTCAGCATTGATGGATTGGGCCGGCAACCCCTACGGCAGCTACGCGCAAGAAGAGCCTTGCACCCATTGCGGTGCAAGTTTTACGCCACCTCCCGAGCGAAAGCTTTGGCAAAAAGTGCTGACAAAAACCGCCTTTGTTGCAACCGACACCCAAAGGCGGTTTGTTAAAACCCGACCCAACTGGATCCACCAGCTCCTGAGAAAACGGATCGGCTAACCTACCGAGTTTGGGGAGTAGCCGCGCCAGGTTCGCCTTTGGTGGCCCCCGATGCTGGTTCAGCAACTGTCGCTTCGGGTGGCTCAACCCATTTGTTGACGCTTTTCAGTTGCTCCTTGAGGGTCGGGATGGTCATGCCGAGGCTATAGGTCTTGTTCGCGTGGAAAAGCGCCTTGTCGTACATTTTCATGTCGAAATAGACGAGACCGAGGTTGTGGTGGGTGAACACGTTGTCGCCCGCTTGGCGAGCGGCGGCTTCCAACTGGGCTATAGCTTCGCTCCGGCGGTTGGTTTTTTCCAGGTAGGTTGAATAGATCATCCTGACAATATTGTCGTCCGGCTTCCAGGCTACGGCGCGGCGGAACCAGCAGTCGACGGTATAAATCGAGTGCTTTGGTTGGTCAGTTTTTTGCCGGTCACTCTGCTCCAGCAACTTGACCAACGCGCGATGATGATTTGGAAATACTCGCAGCGTGTAAGACAAGTCGACAATTGGCTTAGCCGATGTTCCCATATTGTGCGAAGCCAAAATATCCGCTTCGCTGGTGAAATGCGCCGACTCAACAATATGAAGGAGCGCTTTGTAGGATCCATAGGTACTTTCATACACGTATTTGTCAGGGCGATAGTCCCAAGGCCCAAATGGATTTGCCAAATTGCCGCACCCCGGCACTACTTGCGCCGACGCAGTTGCAGCGACCAGAACCAATGGAACTCCCCTGAGAATCGACAACAGCAACCTGGATCCATTGGATTGAAGCGGCCTTCGCACGGTTAAACTGGAATGCATGGCAATCTCCTAAAAGCCCAACCTTCTGGGTGAACCGGAAGGTGTCTGATTTTAAAACTCACCAATAATTCTGACAGAAAAGTCAAATTTCCTTGTAAATTGCGTTTTGAACACCCATGAAAATTACTGAACGACTCCATCGTGCGCAGTTCAATTGGGCGGTCGGTGCCGTCCGTAATACCCCGCCATTGCAGCCTGGCCAAAACGACTTCATCGCCTTGTCGATGGTGCAGCATCGCGATGTATTGCCCTACCTTCTCGCCTTGAAGTCGTTTGCCCGGTTTTTGCCGCCGGCCCGGGTTGTGCTGGTTGCCGACCCGACGCTGGATGAAAACGACCGTTCAACTTTGCGCCAACATGTGCCGCATATTGAGATTCGGGAAGCCGCGGAATTTCA
>JANNEZ010000109.1:0-2530 GCA_031379255.1 Rhodoferax sp.
CCGAGCTCCACCACCTCGCCTCCGAAAAACGACACATGGTCGATACGAACGCCCAGCGCGATAGCTACGAGCGCGCCGGCGGCTTGGATGAGGAATTTTCCATACACAGGCAGCGGTCTGATGTCGTCGAACGCACCGCCCAGAAACACGATGGCCCCACCGGCCAGGATCGGCCACCAATGAGTCAGATCGAGGACGAAGCTGGAAGGGGCCAGATGCGCAAGTCCAAACGCAGCCAGGAAGGTGACGGCAATGGAAAGAGCGATGACCACTCCGCCAATCCGCGGAGTAGGCACCGTATGGATCTTGCGTTCGCCAGGAAAATCGACGGCCCCAATATGGAAGGCAACCCGGCGAATGGCCGGACTGAGAACCCAGGAGAGCGAGAACGCGATCACGAACAAGAAAAGATAGATGACCAACGTCACTGACTCCTCGTAGGTGGAGCGACAGTCCTCATCGGCGCCGGTTGAGTCGAGGAAGGCACGGCCACTCGCTGGAGAACCTGCCGGAACTGCTCGGTGGCAAGGGAACGATCGCAGTGCGCGTCGAAATAGCGCCGTGCAGCCGCTCCCTGCTTCTCGAGGAGTAGTCGATCATGATATCCGGCAAGCAAGGATTGGACGGCTCCCTGTGTATCCCCCGGCTCCACACAATATCCGCATTCAGCTTCCCGAATACTGGCTGCCGCTTCGCTGCCAGGCGGGCCGATGAATATCATTGGTCGTCCTGCTGCGAAAATACCGTAAATCTTGCTCGGAATGCTGAGCCCTTCCATCTCGGTCCTCAGAGAGACAAGGTGGATGTCCCCAGCCGACAGGCTGGACTGAAGCAATGCTTTGGGCTGATACGGGAGAAATACGACATGCTGCCAACCCTCTGCTTGGGCCGTCTCAACAAGGCGAGGTTTCCAGGCCCCTTCCCCAACAAAACAGAAGCACAACCGCGGAATGCTGCTCGTCTCACGTATCAGGGCAACAATGGTTTCGTATTCATGCACCACTCCGTGATTACCCGAATACATCACCACAAACCGGTCTTGCAGCCCGTGTTGGTGCAGGAATTCATTGTTATCCCTTGGCGCAGGGCGAAGGCGCCGCCCATCGGCCCAGTTCGGGATGTTTATAAGTGTGCGAGCCGGCAGGCCGTGCGAGAGAAGGTAGCGCTCCATGCATCGCCCAATCACCACGACCTGATCCATCCTGCCAAGCGACCACCTCGCCATCCCTCTGAGAAGCCGCGCGACCATTCCTTCGCGAAGAACACCCGCGCGGATGGCAATTTCCGGAAAGACATCCTGGAGCCAGCAGACTGTCTTGATCGGCATGAAGAACCGGACAATGGCTGCACAAACAGAAAGGAGAGGGGGATCGGAAAGGACCACCAGACAATCCTGATCTTTCATTCGCACCGCAGCCCAGAAGGCGCACGCCCAAAACGACAGGTAATCGGAGAGCCGGCCAAGGATTCTGGAGCGACCGAAGCGGGTAAACCCGACTCGCACGATGCGAATTCCATGGTGCATCTCGCGGGAAGCAAATTGCGCTTCTCCAGCAAGATAGGCCGTATTCCCCGTGATCACCGTCACGCAGTCTCCCCGCGCGTCGAGGTCTTCAGCCAATTCCGTCAGAAGTTGCGCAGTCGCCGAAATGTCAGGATAGAAGTAGCGATTGATGAACAGGAGCCGCATAGGATCAGATTTTCCCCGGGCGCCGAAAAACTGAGGAGCGCACCACCATTTGCTGCGCGCTGAACCTTATCTCCCCGAAATAGGCCATCTCCTGAATGTGACAAGCAGATTAAGAGCCATAAACCACACGTCACGAAAAAGATCAAGGGGGACGGAGAATGGCACAGATTGCTTGGTCACTGGATGAGCACCGCTCCTCATCGAGAGACCTCGCATCCAGACTAGGCCGATCAGGAAGCCCTCGATATCACCCAATTACCGAGCACCAGCACATCCATCTTTGTGCGCAGGAAGCACGCCAGCGCTTCCTCCGGCTTACACACCACTGGCTCGTTCTCGTTAAAGGATGTGTTCAGCACCATGGGGATGCCCGTCATCTTCCTGAAGGCATCGATCAGCCGGTAATAGCGGGGGTTCGCCTGCTGATGGACGGTCTGGAGCCGGCCACTGCCATCAACATGGGTCACAGCCGGAATGGAGGCGCGCCGCTCTGCGCGTATCTGATACACCTGCATCATGAACGGCACATCGTCGTCTGTCTCAAACCATTCCGTTACATGTTCTCGCAGAATCGACGGAGCAAAGGGCCGGAACGACTCGCGCCGTTTGATCTTCAGATTGAGAATATCCTTCATGTCTGCTCTCCGCGGATCAGCGAGGATGGACCGGTTGCCGAGTGCCCGCGGACCCCATTCCATGCGCCCCTGAAACCATCCGATCACCAGCCCCTGGGAAATGGCATCGGCAACTGCGCGAACTAATTCACCCTCGTCATCGATGCGGCGCACCGAACAGTGCTCCCGAACAATCGATGCCTGCTCGTTCTCGCAGAGCGCCTTG
>JANNEZ010000129.1:0-2154 GCA_031379255.1 Rhodoferax sp.
GGCTCCACGGAGGACTTGCGCGACGCCGACACACTCACCGGCTCCTACCTCGGCGGGCGAAAGCAGGTGGGTCTTGGGTTCAAACGCCTGGTGGCCGACAACACGCCCCGGTTGATTCTTGAACGCGCCACGGAACACAACCTGAAAAACGTGACGGTCGAGTTTCCACTGACCTGCCTGGTGTGTGTCACCGGTGTCAGCGGCTCGGGCAAATCCACCTTGATCCAGGATGTGTTGCATCCGGCATTGATGCGCCATTTCGGCAAGGCCACGGACACGCCGGGCGCCCATGCGCGTTTGCTGGGGGCCGATCACCTGAGCGAAGTCGTGTTTGTCGATCAGTCGCCGATCGGCAAAACGGCGCGGTCCAACCCGGCCAGTTACGTTGGCGCCTGGGACGCCATCCGGGAGATTTTCGCCAACGCGCATCTGGCGCGGCAGCGGGGTTACACCGCCACCAAATTCAGCTTCAACAACGGCGATGGCCGCTGTGCCCTGTGCGGCGGCTCCGGCTTCGAGCATGTGGAAATGCAGTTTCTCAGCGACGTGTACCTGCGTTGCCAGGACTGTGATGGCAAACGTTACCGGCCGGAGATCCTGGAAGTGGTGATCGAGCGGCGTTCGGCAGAAACTGCGCGGCTGACCAGCCTCAACGTGGCTGAGGTGTTGAACCTCACCGTCAGTGAAGCGGCGCTGGTGTTTGAAAACGACCGCGATGTGATCCGCGCGCTGCAACCCATCATTGAAGTGGGGCTTGAATACGTCAAACTCGGCCAGCCGGTGCCCACTTTGTCCGGCGGTGAGTCACAGAGGCTCAAGCTCGCTGGTTTTCTGGCCGAGGCCGCCCGGAGCGCCTCCAGCAGCCGCCAGCCGCTGGCCCGCCGCGGCACACTCTTCATGTTTGACGAGCCCACCACCGGCCTGCATTTTGACGACATCGCCAAACTCATGCAGGCCATGCGCAAGCTGCTGGGCGCGGGCCATTCGATCATTGTGATCGAACACAACCTGGACGTGATCCGCGCCAGCGACTGGCTCATCGACCTCGGCCCCGAAGGCGGCGAAGCGGGGGGCGAAGTCGTGGCGATTGGCACGCCGGACGATGTGCGCCAGCACCTCCACTCACACACCGGCCGCGCCTTGCGCGAGTACGGGCAATCGCTGGGCGCCGGCTCGCACCGGGTGCAGGAGCGGGGTGTAAATTGGGGTCAGACCCCAGTTGCCGGAGCAAAGCGCGGCAGCGCGACGCTAGGTGGATTGGATTTTGACCCCAATTTGCGCCCCGACGCCATCCAGATCATCAACGCCAGGGAGCACAACCTCAAGTCGCTGAGCGTCGACATTCCGCGTGGCAAATTCAATGTGATCACGGGCGTCAGCGGCTCCGGCAAATCGACGCTGGCGTTTGACATCCTGTTCAATGAAGGCCAGCGCCGTTACCTGGAGTCGCTCAACGCCTATGCCCGCAGCATTGTGCAGCCGGCCGGTCGGCCGGAAGTGGACGCCGTATATGGCATTCCGCCCACCGTGGCGATTGAGCAGCGCCTCTCGCGCGGCGGGCGCAAAAGCACCGTGGGCACCACCACGGAGGTGTGGCATTTTCTGCGCCTTCTGTTCGTCAAACTCGGCACGCAACACTGTGTGCATGACGGCGCGGCTGTCGCTCCGCAAACGCCCGACAGCATTGCCGCGCAACTGCTCAAAACCTTCCGCGGCCAGCACATTGGCCTGCTGGCGCCCTTGGTGATGAACCGCAAAGGTGTCTACACCGAGCTGGCCGACTGGGCGCGCCCGCGTGGCTTCACGCACCTGCGCGTGGACGGCCAATTCCTGCCCACCACGAATTTCCCCCGCATTGACCGCTTCAAGGAGCACACCATCGAGCTGCCCGTGGTGAGCCTGGATGTTCTGCCGGAGCGCGAGTCAAGACTGCGCGAGGCGCTGGCGCAGGCGCTCGCGCACGGCAAGGGTGTGGCGCACGTGTTGAGCCAGCTGGCCGGTTTGCGCGAAGCCATGCTGGAGGGAACGCCCACCACCGCGATTGGCAAGCTGGATGTGTTTTCCACCATCCGCGCCTGCCCGGTCTGCGCCACCTCGTATGCCGAGCTGGACCCGCGCCTGTTTTCCTACAACAGCAAACATGGCTGGTGCAAA
>JANNEZ010000137.1:0-14301 GCA_031379255.1 Rhodoferax sp.
CGTCTTCAAGGCGCCGCTGGGGCTTGCCCGACTGCACGGCCGTGGCCTCGCCGGTGACTTTCACGACGCGGGCCACCACGCTGTCTGGTGGCGGCACCGCTATGGGTGGCGTGGGGCGGCCTTGCGCGGCGCGTTCGTCCAGGCGGCAATCTTCGCCGCAGATCCGGGCGTCAAAACTGGTGCCCCGAATGCCGATGGTGGCCGTTGCGGTGGTGAACTGCACGTTGCCCGGCCTGCGTTGGTTGATGAGCCCGGTGACGGCCCGCAATCCCCCCTTGAGCAGCCGCAACAAGGCAAATTCGGAGCCTGCGTTGTGGGCGTATTTTTCAACGGCAAAACTGGTCGATGGCCGCAAGGTGATCTTGCTGCCATCTGAAAATACCAGCACCGCAAAGCCCTTTTCGGTGGTGGTGATGACATCGCCTTCGCCAATCGCGTCGCCCCGGCCCAAAAAGCGCAGGGTGCCGCCGGTCTGTTGCGCCGTTGCCATGCCTTGCAAATGCTGAATTTCGCCCGCCTTTTGCTGTGCCACTGCGGGCATGCCAACACTTGCTGCACCTGCTGCGAAAAGGATGATTGAGGCAGCCCGGGCCACCCGCGCCTGCGGGTGCAAGCAGCGCGCAATGTTCATGGTCATTTTGACAAGCCCTTCAATAACATTGGTTCAGGCCGCGCCGCCGGTTGCCATAGCTCAGGGTGCCATCCTCGGAAAGCGTGAGTTCACCGAATTCGTCATAGTCATTGAAGTTGAAGAAAATATCAGAGACGTAGAGGTTCAGCAAAGCCGAATACGGATCAAATGGTACGCTGGGATTGGCCCCGGCAGTGACGTTGAACGGCCCGATCAAACCCGCTGTGCAACCATTGCAGGGGCCACCCAGGGTAATGATGCCGCCGTTGGGCGCGCTGATGTACGCGCCGGCTGCCCCGGGGGTGATGGTCAGCCCGCCCGATGCCGCGAGGTTGAACGCATTGGCCGCTACGACCGTGGCGGGAGCGCCTCCACCCACCACCAGCATATTTCCATTGGTGGCTGTCATGTTGATGGTTCCTGCCGTCACGTTGGCGGCCGCAGTTGCGCCAGCGCCGCCAGCGATCAGAATCGAGCCGTTGGAGACGGCATTCAAGGTCAGCGGGTCGATGGTTGCGGAACCCGCTGCGCCACCCAGCACTTCGATGGGCCCATTGAGCGTGCTGACCAGCATCGCGCCGGTAGTCGGTGTGCCCGCCAGCAGTTTCGATGTGGCTGCTGCAGTAGCGCCACCCTGGATGGTCAAGCCACCCACCACAATGGTTTGGTTGCCGACGGATCCAACCAGCGATTCGCCCAGACCAGTCACATCGCCGATTTGCATCTTGCCGGCATTGAAATAGTTCATGGCGATGGTTTGTGTGCCACCCGCCATCAAACGGGCGGATGACCCAGCCGCGCCGCTGTAGTTGGCCACTGTGAGGGTTGCCGGGGCGACGCCGCCATTGAGTGTGACCACCTGGTTGCCCGCCGCAGAAACTTCGGCCCGGGTGGCAGCGCCGTTGGCAGATGCCAGGGTGATCGACATCGCGTCGGCCGTGATGTTCTGGTTGGCCCCGGAGGTGATACGCGTGCTGGCGCCGCCATTGTTGCTGATGCCAATCACATCACCTACAACGATGGATTGCCCGCCCGTACCCGACTCGATGCTGGTGATGCCAGCGCCTGCGGTTGGCGCCTGCAACACCAGGGCACCCTGGGTGGAGATGGTTTGGTTGCCGCCTGCCGCCTGCTCCTTGATCCAGGTGTCTGACCCAAAACCGCCCCCGGTGATCACGATGCCCGCTGTTGCATTGACCGATTGCAAACCACCCGTTGTATTGCGGATGCCGGTTTCATTCAAACCAGGGGCCGAACCGCTGCCCCCAGTGATGTTCAGGGCGCCGACGGTATTGATGGTCTGCGCGGTGGTGGTTGACATCAACAAGGCGCCAGATGCGTCACCTGCGCCACCCACGAGAGATATGCCGGTTGAGCTGGAGACCGACTGGCTGCCGCCGGACGAGATTTTTGCGTAGGCATTGTTGCCAGTGCCGCCTTGCAAGGCGATCAGGTCGGTTTGGTCAAAGGAGAAGGTGGAGTTGAGATTCCCCACAGATTGGGAACCGGCCAGGGTGGATATTTCAGCGAAGGCGCCGGTTGCGCCACCCACCAGGACGATGTTTTGGCCTGTGTCGACAGTCTGGCCGGTAGCAGCCCTGATCCATGCAGCGGCACCATTGCCCGAACCGCCCCGCACCGCGATGTTGTCGCCCGGATTGACGCTGCTGTTGGCATTTCGCGCATTGCCTATGGTTTGGAAACCGCCAGTTGATTCGATCGAAGCGGTCATGTTCGCGCCGGTTCCACCAATAACAGAAATGTCCGCGCCGGCCTCCAGAGTCTGCGAGCCGGCGGCTTGAATGCGGGCCGTGCCTCCCAATCCGGCTTGCACCAGAATGTTTTGGGTCGGCACGTTGGAACTGGTGTTGTTCTCCCCAATGCTTTGGCTCTGCCCGACCCCTGTGGACAGAATTTCGGCATTGGCACCCGAGCCCGAGCCACCGATGACGCGGACATCGCCAACAGCGCGTAGCGTCTGGCTGCCAACCGCGCGAAGGGAGGCGTAGGCGCCCGCGCCTGATCCGCCAAGCACCGCAATGTGATCCGTCAGCGGCGGGCAGTTGAAGTTGATGCACTGGTTGCCGATGTTTTGTGACGACGAGGTAGCCACAATTTCGGCGAATGCATTGGTGCCGGTTCCGCCTTGCACAGTCACACTACCTGTGGGGGACGGAATGCTTTGTGACGTGCCGGTGATCGAGGCGCTTGCGCCGAGGCCCGCGCCGCCCGCGACCGTGATGTTGTTGGCACCCTGCGAGAACGACTGTGAAAAGACCGCCTGAAGTTTCGCCGTGGCGCCGTCTGATGCGCCACCTTGGAGAATCAGGTTGTTGCCAATCGTGAGCGTTTGGGAGCCCGCAGAAGTCATCCCTGCGGTTGCGCCGGGAATGCCAGACGAGCCGCCCGTGACCAGGACGTCATGGCTGGCTTGAAAGTTCTGGCCCGAAGTGGAGGTGGCATTGATCAAGGCGCTGCCGCCGTTGCCTGTTACCTTGAGGTCGTTGCCCGCGTTGACCTGGTTGTAGGCGGCTTGTACCAGGGCATTGGCGCCCACCGCAGATCCTGCCGTGATCTCGACGTTGCGGTTGGCCTGCAGGTAAGTGGTGTTGCCCAGTACCGTTACGCCCGCTGCGGCCACGTTGTCTGCCGCCACCAGCACGTCGCGGCCGGCCTGCAACAAGACCTGGCCCGTTGCAGCAATGGTGCGCGGAGCGCCGCTGGCCTGAATCGTCAGGTCGGCCGTTGCGGCCTGGTTGTAGGCCGCGTTCAATGTGAGGTTGGTCACATTCAGGATGTCGCTGGCAACCCGTATGCCGCCATCGGTGGAGGTCAAACCGAACGAACCCGTCAGCGTGGGATTGACACCGCTCAAGACGAGGTCAGTGCCGTTGCGGGTGACGCTCAAACCGGCATAGTTGGCATTGGTCACCGCCACTGCTCCGGTGCCGCCGCCACTGGTGGTGATATCCAGGTTGGTCACAGGCGTGATGGCCGCGTCGACCGCAATCTCGTTTCTGCCGTTGAGGTTCAGAGAAAACGCGCCGCTGGTCAACAGGGGGGCGGCACCCGTGCCGATACTGCCGTTGGCGGCATTCAGTGTGACCGTGCCGCTGGCAGCGCCAAGGGCGGAGCGTGCATCGATCTGCAAAGCCTGGTTGCCTGCCTTGGCGATATTGCCCGAGCTGGATGTGAGGCTGACGCTGCCGCCCAATGTCACGACATTTTCGACGTTGATGTTCTTATTGAGGCCTGAGGTGCTCGCGTTCACGCTGCCGTTGGTGGTCACCGATGTTAGGTTGATGTCGCCACCTGTGACAAACTGCGCTGACCCACTGGTGAGCGCCACTGACGGTGTCGTGATGTTGGCGTCGGGGGTGGACACAAAAATGCTGCTGCCGGCGCCGAGCGCTCCAGTGGTGGACACCGTCATGTCAGTAACAGACGACGATGTCTCCCGGTAAACCTCACCAATGCCTGTATTCGACTTGAAGTTGACCGCCAAGGCATTGGCGGGCCCCACCACCGTCATGGCCTGGTTGGTACCGTTGGAATTCACGAAAGAGCCTGCGCCTGCGCCGGCAAGGGTGCCGTCCGCTGTGACGTCCAGGCGGTTCAGCGTCCCGGTTGAAGTAACTGCAAATTTTCCGCCGGCATTGATCGTGAGGTTGGTTGTGCCAGTGAGGGCAGCGTTGATGTCGCCGGTATTGGTGTTCAAGGAGACCACATTCGCGGTCAATGTGGGCGTATTGGTGACGAGGTCGATGCCATTGTCTGCATTGATCGTGGCGCTGTTTGCAGCCATGGTGACCGAGGGAGCGAATATACCGCTGCCGGTTGCGTTGGCCGTGATGTTCAACGACCCGCCGGTTGACATGTTGCCGGTGGCAAAGCTGCCTGAGTTGATCGTCACGCCGCTGGTGCCGCTCAAGGTTCCGGCTGTGATGGAAGTCGTGCCGGCATCGCCAAAATTCAGGAACCGGCTGGCCGCGACATTGCCAGTAGTCAAACTTGCGCCGCCGGCCGTAACATCGGCCGCAGAAATCAGGCCCGAAACCGCCAACGCGCCTGACCCTGCCGCGAGATTCACCGTGTCAACATAATTGCTGTTGGCAAACGCGCCACCGCTGACGGTGCCCGCACCGCCAATGGCGATGCCTGTCCCGGTCAATCGGGCGGAGGTCGCGCTGGCGACGCTCCACGCAGTGGTCAGGCTGCCCGACGCGTTCAGTGTCAACTCATCCAGCGGATATTGACCTGCCACCGAGTCGAAACTGCTGTTGGCGAAACTTCTGCGGGTGCCGGTTGATCTGACCGACTCCGTTGCGGTGCCAAACCCCAGCGAAAGGTTGGCGCCCGAGACGTTGACGGCGTCACCCAACAAATTGCGGGCGGTGATATTGCCGCCGCTGATCGTGATGCTGTTGTCATTCGCGGGCGACAAAATCACCGCTGATGCGGCAGTCACGTTGCCAACGTTCACATCCCCCGCTCCGGCTGAAAGGTTCAAGCGCCCGGCGGTGATGTTGTTTGTGCCGGGCGCCGTCTGCGTCAACGGACCGTTCGAGGTGAGAGAGAGCTGGTTGAAACCGGTGGCCGTTGCCAGGTTGACATTTCCAAAGTTCAGGCCAGAACCGGCTGCGGTGAAACGGAATTCGTCAAGCCGGTTGGCGGTCTGAACCACATCGCCAATGGTGATGGTAGTGCCATCGCTGACGGCGCTGACGGACAGATCCTGCGAGGCAAACGTGGAGGTTCCGGCAATTCCCAGACCGGCGGCCGACGCCGACAACTTGATGCCGGTCACAGTTTTGGCTGCACCGGCCATGGTTTCTGCGGAGACGAAGAACTGCCCACCCGCACTGGTCGCGCTGATCACGCCGCCGCTGTCGACATTCACTTCCCGGCCGGCATCGCCGATGTTTCTGCCAGCAGAAAGGGTAACTGCTTTGGTCGCCCCAGCCACAATGTCCAGCGGCCTGGCGAAGCTGGCGTCGCCAATCACGCCATTGATCGCGTCGTTGGCAGTCAGGGTGACGGTGCCGCCCGAGGCAATGTCGGCGCCCGCGTTGTCCAGTGTGGTTTTGATGCTGCCCAGCGCCGACGTCATGCTGACATTGGCGGTGGCGCCATTGGCCGTGACAGACTGGAATGCGATGTCATTCTGTGCAAAAACCGACACGGCGGCGTTTGAGTTGGCGGTGGTTACGGTGCCCAGCGACACCGTGTTTCTGCTCGACGTGAAGGAACTTGAAGCCTGAGAGGTGTGGGCGCCCATGGCACTCAGCGCGCCGTCTGCGGCGCTGACCGACAAACTGCTGGTGCTTGCCACCAGATTGCCCGTGGCGGTGACCGAACCTGTGCCGCTGTTGCTGATGTTGACCGAAGTTCCGCTCAAGCCGGCCACGTTGATGGTGGATGGTGTCAATACATTGGGTGTGCTGTTGATGCCATCGTGGTTGTAACTGGCGCCCGCCTGAACGGAGATGCTGCCGCCGGCGGTTACCGGATTGGCCACCGTGATATTGCCTGCCCCGCGGTTGATGGCCTGGAACGAGCCGCCAGCCGCAACTGTGCCCAAAATGATGTTGCCGGTGGTCACAAACCGCTTGTTGAGGTTCGGGCCGCGGTCCGTCGAATTGCTGTACTGCGACCCGGCGTTCACAATCACCGACCCGCCAGCCGATGTGATGCTGGTGGCGTTGACGTCGCCATTGTCCCTTGACGTCAGTTGAACACTGCCCGTGCCCCCCGCCGTCAGGGTGCCTGCCGTGATGGGACTCACGTCGGTGCATGCGGAAAAACTCAAATTGCATTTTTGGGCGCTCACCACAATGCCGCTGCTGCCGGTAGTGGTGACCGTTCCAAGATTCACGGGGCCGGCAGCCGTTGCATTCAGGCTGGCGCCTGAAACCGTACCCAATGACATCGGTCCGGCGCTTGACAGGGCCATATTGGCTCCGGCCAAATCCAGGTTGGTCGAACTCAGGCCGCCGTTGGACACGCTCAGCGTAAAGCCCGAGGCAAGACCACCGGTTGACGTGGCGTTGGCGTTCAAAACTGTCCCGCCATTGGACAAGCTCAAGATCGGCAGGTTGCTGGAGCCGTTGATGACGGTTCCGCCAAGCCCGGCGACGGTTCCCGTCAAGCTGAGGCGCGAAAGCGAAGGGCTGCCGACCAGATCGACAAACGCCGGCGCGGCCTGGTCTTGCAGGCGAAGGTCGAGCGCAGGCGCCTGGCCTGGCAGGGCAACGCGCAATGGCGCTGCAGCCGAGCCGGTTGACGTCGCGCTGTTGGAAGCGAAAACGGTCAAAAATGGCGTGGTGATCAAGCCGCCCGACGCCTGTTCGACGCCGGCACTTGAAATAAATTGCACGGCGGAGGCCCCTGAGACCGTACCTATCCGCAAGGGACCGCCAATATTGTTCAGAGATACCGAGGAATTGGACGAACTGGCATTGATGCGATTCGCCGCATTGGCCGAGACGCTGATGGAGCCGCCAGTGGCCGACAAATTGACAGTATCCGCCGTGATCTGGTCACCACTGAGGCTGCCCGCCGTGCTGGTGAGCGTCGCCGCGCCGGTGGTCGTGAAAATGCCGCTGAAAACGCCGGTTTGCCCCGTGACCTGGATGGGGCCTGCGCCCGCATTCACGCGGGAGTTGTTGACAGAGCCCAATTGCGAGGCGAGGTTGACCGCGCCGCCGCCGGAATCAATGGCGCTGGAATAGGTCAAACTGCCGGAGGTCATCAGGTCGACAGCGCCGCCCGTGGTGGTGATCGTGCCTGCGCCGGAAATGCCAACGCCGCGCAAGTTGACGGCGCCGCCGGTGGTGCTGATGTTTTGGTTCACAAAAACATTGCCGCCGTTGACGGAATTGAAGCTGGTGCCGCCGGCCGTGGCGCTCAAACCCGCGCCCGCCGCCGTCAACGCCACCGCGTCCATAAAATAGATGTCGCGCTCGGCCTGCAACACGACATTGCCGTTGATCGCCGCCATTTTGGTGGGTGAAATCGTGACGACGTTGCCTGCGAAATCAGAAAATTGATCCACCACCGAGGGCAGTATGCCGCCCGCGCTGGACACCAGAATGTCCAGCGGATCCAGCAACAGTGTGCCGCTTTGGCCGGCCGGCGCGCCCAGGTCGGCCCCACCCGCGAATTCCAGGTTTTGTTTGCCGGAGACTTCCGCGTTGCCGCCATTGCCGCCGCTGGCACCGCCGCGCACCGAGAGATTGCCGTGGTAACGGGTGTTTTCGTCGGCCCAGACGATGACCTTGCCGCCGTCGCCGTTGACTGTGGCGTCGGCCTTCAGGCTGGCGCCTTCACCCACGTAAACCCGGCTGGCATTTTGCACTGCGGCGTTGTTGCCCTGGAAGTCGCCGCCGACCAGAATCTGCCCGCCGCCTGCGCTGCCTGATGCGTCCACCTGAGTGCCTGCCTCCACGGCGACACGGTCACCGAGCAGTTGGATGTCGCCACCCTTGCCGTCTGACGCATTGGCCGAAACCACGCCGGCCACCCGTGCCGTGCCGTTGTCACTTTGGATTTTGATACTGCCGCCCGACACGCCACTACCCTGGCTGTCAGCGCGGATCATGCTGTCTGCGGTGATGATGACTTCGTGGCTGCCACTCAAACGGATGCTGCCGTCGCTGTCGCGCACCATTTTTGCGGCGCGGATTTCGCCGCTGTTGCGCAGGCTGCCGGCGAAGGCCGACACCGCGCCGTTGTCAGCCAGCAATTTGCCGAGGTTCAAAACCGAATCGGTCGGGGCCTGGATTTCAAAAGTGACACCTTCAAAATCGAGGCTGGAAATCTCCAGCTTGCGCCCAGCCGCCAGCAGGATCTGCCCGCCGGGCGCCTGGATGATGCCGGAGTTCTGCACGTCAGGCGCGATCAGCGCAATACGCCCGCCTGGGCCGGCGGTGATCAAGCCGTCATTGCGGATGCTGCCCGCGCCGGGAGCCGCCAGAAAGCGCAACTTGCCGGCCAGGAAGTCGCCATCGGACATGTCCAGCGTGGACGCGACAAAACTGTTGGTGTCAATGCGCGCACCGGCGCCCACCATGATGCCATTGGGGTTGATCAGGAAAATGCGGCCGTTGCTCTGCAGCGAACCCAGAATCCGCGACGCCTCTGCGCCCGTGACGCGGTTGAGCATGGCGCTGGTAGTCGAGGGCAACGCGATCTGGACTTGCCCGCCCGCGCCAATGGAGAAGGTTCGCCAGTTCACGATGGCGCCGCTGCTGGCATTGATTTGCAGGCTGCTGGCGTTGGGGTTGCTGATGTTGACCTGGCCGTTGGCAATAGTTGCACCCTGAGGGAGAACCGGGCCGGCCTGTGCCAGTGAGTTGATGCCAGGACCAAAGGCGAGCTGAATGGCAATTGCCAGTGCCGTGCCTTGACGGGCCACACTGGGCCGCGATTGTGTGTGACGCATTGCTAAACCCTCCAGAATGCCGCTCCGCAATGCCGGCTACTCATTCAATCAGCCTGATTTCGCGGAGAAAACCTGCTTTTTGCCCCGTTGGTGGCCTGCAACCTATTTGCTACCTTTTGCAACATCATCCTACATCTGTTGGCAGAATGTGTGTGAATAATTACAAATTGAAGGGGCCGTAAGCGTCAAAAATTAACGGAAATCGGCCTTAGTGACACCGCTGGAAAATCAAACCAAATGAATTAGTAGGCTGGCACACAGGCGTGCAGCCAGATGCCATTTCGCCGCCGCGCGGCAGCGTTGGCGCTCTGTCACATGGCCTTGAACAGGTGTGCCCAGAGGCGGCTGACGGCCATTTTTTCCGGGATGCCGCGCACCTGGAGCCACAGCTTACCCCCCTCGTCTTTGCTTGCCAGCTCAATGTTTTCGGCACGCACCACCGTGCCTCGGTGCACCTGCCAGAAAACCGCCGGATCCAGCTGTGGCAGAAGTTCCTTGAGTGGCGTGCGGATGAGGTACTCACGCGCAGCGGCGTCTTTGGAGCCCGGCACGCTTGCGAGTACCCGCACGTACTTGTCGGCGGCCTCAAAACACTGCACATCAGCCACCTTCACCATGTGGATGGCGCTGCCGACACTGGCTTGGATCACAGTGAGAAAAGTTTCTTGTGAATTTGATTTTATTGAAAATAACGGTGATAATTTATTAATTATTTCACTAAAATTCGTAGCATTAAAATCAGTATTTACGAGACTTAATTTCAATTTATTGACAGTTTTTAATAGTCTAGATTGATTAATTGGTTTCAAAATGTAATCAACCGCCTGTGCCTCAAAAGCTTGTACAGCGTATTGGTCGTACGCCGTCACAAACACCAAAAACGGGAAACGCTTGGGCGCTGTCGCCGTCTGGGGCGCCGGGCCGGCAATCGGCCATTGGTCCGCCAGATCCATGGCAGCCTCCAGGCCGCTTTGCCCAGGCATCTGAATGTCAAAAAACAGCACGTCGGGTTGCAGTTCAAGCGTTTTGCCCACTGCCGAATGCCCGTCGCCCACGAGGGCGACCACCCTCAACTCAGGCCAGGCTTTGGCCAGCTCGGCCTGCAATGCGGCGGCCAGCAGCGGCTCGTCTTCGGCGATCAGGGCGGTGGGCGCGGGCGCGTTCATGCCGGGAATGAAATGCGCACCTGCGAGCCGCCACCGGGGAGGGCGTCCAAGCGCAGTGTGGCCCGGTCGCCGTGCAGGGTTTGCAGCCGCTCGCGCACCTGCGCCAGGCCAAAACCGGGCGTGCCGATTTCAGTTCCATTGCGCAGCCCGTCGCCGGTATCGGTCACGTCAAGGATCAGTTGACCATTGGCGCGGGACGCCGTCACGGTGATCGAGCCGCCCTCCACCTTGGGCTCCAGCCCGTGTTTGATGGCGTTTTCCACAATCGGTTGCAGCAACAGCGGCGGCACTGGCAGGGCCGCCAGTTCCGGTGGCAATTCAAAGGTGCAGCGCAGGCGCGGGCCCATGCGGATGGCCATCAGTTCCAGGTAGTCGCGCAGGCGCTCAAACTCGGTGGCCAGGGTGTGCGAGCTGCTGCGCGCGCTGACCCGCGAGGCGCCCAGGGTGGCGCGCAGGTAGCTGATCAAATGGTCCAGCATGGCCTGGGCGCGTGGCGGGTCGTTGGCAATCAGCACACGCAGATTCGCCAACGTGTTGAACAGCATATGCGGCTCGATCTGCGCTTCGAGCAGTTTGAGGCGCGCCTCGGCCGCCTGGCGCTCGGCCTGCTCGGCGTCACGCTCGGCCAAAGCCACCTTGGCCTGTAAAGATTTGGCTTTGCCGATGCTGTAGAAAGTGAGCGAACCCACCAGCCCGGCCACCACACTGATGACGATGGAGGCGCGAAAGTGCATTGGCGCGTCGGTGTAGGCGGCCCAGGTCGAGCAGCCGCAGTAGGCGTCGCCAATTGTGGTGCCAATCACGTAACTGATGGCGATGCTGACAGTGACCAGCACCGGCCCGCGCCAGCCGCCCGGCCACACGGCGTCTGTCTCCGCGCGGAAAAAATAGCGCCCCAGCTCGATCAGCATCCAACACGGCATGCCCGTGCCAAACGAGTAAGCCGCCTGAATGTCAAAAGCGCGCCCCGTCGCGAGCGCGAGGGCCAGCGCCACCAGCAGGCAGAAAAATGCGGTGCCGACGCCATGTTTGACGGCGTCGCGCAGAAAATCGGCGCGTGTATCGGCACGGGCATCGGCACGGGCATCGGCTCGCGTGCCCGCCGCTGCATCCGCCCGTAAATCAGCCTCTAGGTTGACGCTCATGGCTCAATCATGACATGCCGCCGCCACGACAGCCAAGGCGGGCGCGTTGAGCGTCAGCCCCATGTGGTTGGCGCCGGGCGCCAGGGTCACAGGAACGGCATGGCCGGCGGTTTTGAATAACTCGGCATAACGCCCGGAAAACATCAATTCGTCGTCCACACCCGCGATCAGTTTCACGCCGGGGGGCAGGCGGCGAATGTCGCCTTGGTAGTCCAAGTTCGTACCAAAATTGGCGGCCAGCGCGTAGGAATAACGGGGCGTGAGGAACTTGGCGGCTTCGGCATTCAGGGCAAATTGCGTGACGGGCAGGTCGTTCCACCGCGTGACGCCAAAACCGTTGAGTATCGACAAGGCCACGATGCGCGGCAGGCCCACTGAGGCCCAGCGGGGGCGATTGCCGTCAATAGGCTGGGTGGTAGGCCGGTTGGTGGGGGCCTGCACCACAAAGGGTGCCAGCAGCACATAGCGGTCAAACAGCGCCTTTTGTGGCGACGCAGCATGGCGCAACACAAACCCCGCGCCTGCCGAGAAGCCTAAAAGCGTGCTCGGGCCGGCGTGCGGCACCGCTTGCATGAAATCGGCCAGGTCGTGTTCAAGCTGGCCGATATAGGCGATGTGGCCGCGCTGCCCTGAGTCGCCATGGCCGCGAATGTCGAGCACGTCCACCGCAAACCCGCTGGCCAGCAGCGCCATCGCCATCGGGTGCATCGAGCGGCTGCTGGCTGACGAGCCGTGCACGAGTACGACGCGGCGGGGCGCTGTCGCGTTGGCAGCGGTGCTCTGGCTTCTGTAGTGCCGATAAGCCAGCGGTGTGCCGTCGCGCGCGGTGTAGCGGCTGATGGCCGGCATCTGGCGGTAGTCCAGGCCCTTGAACGGCGCATTGATGCTCTCCAACGGTGCGATGGCTTTGGGGCCACCCCACAGGACAGCGCCCGCAAGGCCAAACGCAGCAATGGCGGCGATGGCGGCGATCAAGGCGATGGTGGCGGTAGAGGCAAAGGTGTTCATGATCCAGCGGCCCACGGTTGGTGTGGCGCGCATGGTTCAAGCCGCCGGTGCCAACTGGCGAGACACTGCGCCTGAAACCGCGCCAGAGCCCGCTGCCAGCGCGCCTGCCTGGCGAACCAGCCGCCACAAACGCAGCGTGCGGCCTGCAAAAAACCCGCTGAACGCGCCATACAACGACCCAATGCCCAGCGCAAAACCGGCGCCGTGCGCTGCTTGGGGGTTGATTGCCATCTCCACGCCCACGACGTATTTGGTCATGAAAATACCCAGAATCAGCAGCAGGGGCATGACGCTGCCGGGTATGGAAAGCTGCCCCGTGCCGGCGTTGAAGCGGGGCGCCGATCGTTTGCCAAATTCACCCTGGCTAGCGTTCGACCCCTCAGGCAGCCACAACATCAGCGCGCTCGCCACGAGGGCCGTCGCCAGCCACGCCAAAAGCGCGGGCCACTGCTGCGGGCTGCCGCCAAAGGCCGTCCACAGGCCATAGATGCCAAACGCCGACATGCCCACCGGCAGGCCGATCACACGGCCCAGGCTGCGCTGCTGCTCGCGCAACTGGCTCACGCCCAGCGCCAGCAAAGCCGCCAACAAGCCCCACACCCACACAGGTGTGCGTTTGATAATTTCCAGAATGGCTGCCGGGTGTTCGCTGATGAGTTGAAAAATCATGGTATAAATAAATGTAAAAATAATATTATGAAATAAATTAATTTAAAGTCTCGTATATATTAATTTTATTGCTATAATAATTATATGTAAAAAGATTAAAAAATAATCAATTAAATTAGTTAAATAAAAATTAAAGCAAACCCAGCCACTCGCCCCAAATCAGGCGTCCCAAAATCCGGTCCGGTGCCAGCGTAAAGAAGCCCGCTCCCAGACAGGCCCCGATATACAGGTTCACCATCGTCAGGCGGTGGCCGCGTAGATTGCCTTTGAACAGAAATCGAAACGCCACAAACAGCATCACCAGCACCAGCGGAATCAGCAGGTGAATCGGGCTGAACGCAAGGCTGCCCAGGGCGACATGCAGCCCGATCTCGCTGCGGATGAAGATCGCCGAAATCGCCGCGATCAGCATCAGCGTGACCCAGGCGTACCCAAACGCGCGATGCAGGCGCGGGCGTGTGGCGCGACCCTTGCGCGCCCATATAGCGACGGGGCCCGTGACGGTGGCCAAAATGGCGGCCGTCATGTGGATGGCGACCACGGGGCTGATGTTGGCCAGGCTGGCGAGGGTAGACATGTTCGGGTCCTCAAAAAACTCAGTGGAGCGAACTGTGCCAGCGGCCGCTTGGGGCTGCCAGCGCTTTGCGACGAAACGCCGGGGCGAAGACGCCAAATGCACAACGGTGGCGTGAGATGCAGACGTGAAACGCAAGCGGCAAGCCGCCACATCAGCGCCGATAATCCCCTCACTTTGTAGGAGCCAACGTGGATATTGTTTTGCTGGCCAAAGCCGCCGTGATGGGCGTGGTGGAGGGGTTGACAGAGTTTTTGCCGATCTCCTCGACCGGCCACCTGATCCTGGCCGGCGCGCTGCTGGGCTTCGACGACGAAAAAGCCAAGGTGTTTGACATCGCCATCCAGACCGGCGCCATCTTTGCTGTGATTCTGGTGTATTGGCAAAAAATCCGCGCCACCCTGATCGCGTTGCCCACAGAAAAACAGGCGCAGCAGTTTGCGCTGAACGTATTGATCGCTTTCATTCCTGCGGTGGTGCTGGGCCTGCTGTTCGGCAAGGCGATCAAGGAAAATCTCTTCACGCCGGTGGTGGTGGCCAGCACCTTCATCATTGGGGGCTTCATCATTTTGTGGGCTGAAAAGCGCCAGGAAAAGAACCCGGCCGTGGCGCGCATTCACGCGGTTGAAGACATGTCGATGATGGACGCGCTGAAGGTGGGTCTG
>JANNEZ010000174.1:0-11049 GCA_031379255.1 Rhodoferax sp.
ATCAGCCTGGGCTCTGAAACCCTGGCGCTGCGCTGCACGCAAACCAGCCAGACGGCGCTGGAGCTGGCCCGTTATCTGGAGGGCCACAAGGCCGTGCAGCGGGTGTTTTACCCGATGCTCGAATCACACCCGCAGCACGCGTTTGCCAAACAGAACTTCAAGGCCGGTTCCTGGTTGCTGGCCTTTGAAGTGGCTGGTGAGGGTGGTGGGGAGGCCGCCTGCCGGAAGTTCATCAACCGGTTGAAGCTCCCGGTGGTGGCCACCGGCTTGGGCGACAACCGCAGCCTGATCATCCCGGTTGCGCCAACGATTTTTTGGGAGATGGGTTTGCAGAACCGCCAGAAGATGGGGATCTCGGAAGGCCTGATCCGCTTCTCGGTGGGGCTTGAAGATACCGCCGATTTGCTGGCGGATTTTGAGCAGGCGCTGGGGTAGTCGCCGAGTCAATCACTGGCAGAGACTCAATCGTTCTCAAACCAGGTCTGCAAAGGCAGCCCACCCGTCCCCAACACCAGCGGCCTGCACCCGGGGTTCAGCTTGCAAAACGCATCCAGCCCCCGCGCATTGCCCGGGTTGGCCCCGCTTTTCACTTCATACGCAAACAGTTCACCCTGGTGGCGCAGAACGTAGTCCACTTCGTCCTGGCCATTGCGCCAGTAGTGGATCAGGGGTTGCGTGCTGCTGTGCGCCAGGTGGCGGGCCAGCAACTCGGCGCCGACGGCGCTCTCGGTGATGCGGCCCCACAGCTCGGGGGTGGCGCGCAAGCGTTCGAAGTCAAAACCTTCTGTCGTGGCAATGGCGCCCATCAAGGCGGTATTGAAGACTTGCAGCTTGGGGCTGGAGCCGCGCTGGCGCACCGCCTGCCCGGAATATTTTTGCAAACCACAGACCATGCCTGCGCCTTCGAGCAGATGCAGGTAGTGCGCGATGGTGGTGGTGTTGCCCGCGTCGCTGAGCTGGCCCAGCATTTTTTGGTAGCTCAGCTCTTGCCCGCTGTAGCGGCAAGCCAGGTCGAAAACCCGGCGCAGCAGCGCGGGCTTCTGCACGGGGCTCATCAGCAACACGTCTTTGCTGATGGTGGTTTCTATCAAGGCGTCGCGCACATAGGCGGCCCAGCGTTGCGGGTTGTCCACCAAGGTGGCGGCGCCGGGGTAGCCGCCGTAAAAGATGAATTGATCGAGGGTGAAGCCAAACGCCTCGCGCATTTCGATGAAACGCCAGTGGCCCAGGCGGGTCATCTCGAAGCGCCCGGCCATGCTTTCTGTCAAGCCGCGGGCAATCAGCAGCGGCGCAGAGCCCAACACCACCACCCGCAGGTCGCGGCCAGCGCGGGTGTCTTCGTCCCAGAGGCGTTTGACCTCTTCGGTCCAGTCAGGCAGCTTCTGCACTTCGTCCAGCACCAGGATGCAGCTGCCGGCGCTCACGGCCAAAGCGCGGGCGGTTTCCCACTGGGTGGCAAGCCAGCCGCTGCCGGCAAGGCCCGGGTTGTCGGCGCTGACGCTGTGCTGCGCGATGGTTTTGCCGGATGTTTCAGCCAGAACGGCCAGCGCCTGGCGCACCAGTGTGGTCTTTCCCACCTGGCGCGGGCCAGCCAGCACCTGCAAAAAGCGGCGTGGTTCCTGCAAACGGACGATGAAAGCGGCCAGAATATGGCGGCGTATTTCTGATGACATGGCTTTACTCAATCGAATGAGTAATTTTACTCAATGCGTTGAGTAATTTATCTCAATGGATTGAGTAATTTTGAAAACAACAGGATTTCGGCCCCGCATGCAGCCCGGATTTCGCCTGAAAACTACAGAATCCGGTTGAACCAGAGCAAAGACAGGCCGGCCGCGCTGATCGCCAGCACAGCGGCGAGCAGCGCCAACAGGCCGGAAATTTCGGTTTCCTTCTTCTCCACCGTCAGGCGCGAGCTCAGAGTTTCGTAGACTTTCTTCAGGTCCTGCGCGGTGCCGGCGTAGAAGTAGTCGGCGTCGGTCTTTTGCGCCACGGACTTCAAAGTGGCCTCGTCCAGGCGCACCCGCATCGACCAACCTTCAAAACCAATGGTTTCGCCATTGACGGTGCCAATGCCCACGGTATAAATGCGCACGCCGCGGTCAGCAGCCATTTTGGCGGCCTCCATGGTGTCGATGCCGGTGGTGCGCTGGCCGTCGGTCAGCAAAATGATGGCGCCTGATTTGTAAGAGCCGGGCGGAACCGGCGTGAATTCCTTTTTGTCCTTCGGTTTTTCGTCAATGGAGACACCGCGCTGGCGCTGGCTGCCATATTGCAACTGGCCCAGGTCAATGCCCGCATCGGGGAATAACGTGGCCAGCGACATCACGATCGCATTGCCGATGGCGGTTGCGCGCTGCATCTGGAAGCGGTCAATCGCCGAGACCAGGTCTTCACGGTTCAGGGTTGGAATCTGGGCCACGGTGGCCGAGCCGGCAAACGCCACGATGCCCACCTTGATGCCTTTGGGCAAATCCGCCAAAAACGCCTTGGCGGCGTTCTGCGCGGCCACCATCCGGTTGGGTTGGACATCGGTCGCCCGCATGGAACCGGAGACATCCATTGCCAGGATGATGGTTTCCTGGGTAGAGGGCAGGCTGATCACGGCGAACGGCCGGGACGCGGCCAGCAACATGGCGGCAATCGACAGCAAAAACAGCAGCGGCGGGATATGGCGACGGAAATTCGGCCCCGTGCCCAGGGCTTCGCGCACGATGGACAGGCTGGCGTAACGCAGCGCCAGCTTTTTTTTGCGTTTCATCAGCCAGAGGTACACCGCCACCAGGAGCGGAACAAACAGCAGCAACCACAACAGGTTGGGCCAAAAGAAAGTCATCGGCATTTGTCTGGGAAGCAGGGTGGCCATGTCCATGTCAGAGTCTCCAATACGTGCAGCAGGGCGGCTGTGGCGGTTTCAGGCCGCCCGCTTGAGCTGCGTTGGCAGTTTGGCGCCTGCGCCGATGCGGCTGCGGCGCTTGCGCATGTCGGTGAAGCGCATGATCGATTCCACCAGATCGTCGGCAGTGGACAGCTCCAGCGTATCGACGCCGGCTTTGCTGAGGTTCTGGCGCAATTCCACTTCACGCTGGATGGCGATGCGGGCAAAGCGCTGGCGGAACTTGGGGTCATGGGTGTCAACCAGCAGTTGCTCGCCACTTTCCGCGTCGCGGATGGTGATCAGGCCGAGGTCGGGCAAATCCATTTCCAGCGGGTCAACCAGGCGCACGGCCACCACCTCGTGTTTTTGCGCCAGATGCCCCAGGGCTTTCTCCCAGCCCGGTTCGCTGATGAAGTCGGACACCACAAAAACCGTTGAGCGCCGGTGGATAAAACCGGCCGCAGCGGCCAACAGGTCGCCCAGCTTGGTGCTGCCAGACTCGGCATGTTTGGGCCGCCGTGCCATGGCGTGCATGAGTTGCAGGATGTGGCGCCGGCCGCTGCCAGCCGGGATCACCGTGTCAACGCCTGAGCCATACAACAACGCGCCCACGCGGTTGCCGTGCCGAGTCAGCAGGCGCGCCAGCACGGCAACAAAATCAGCCGACACATTGCGCTTGCGCTGCTCGCCGGAGCCAAAATCGATGGAAGGGCTGAGGTCCAGCAGAAACCAGGCCGTCATCTCGCGGTCTTCGGTGAACACGCGCACATGCGGGATTTGCAGGCGCGCAGTGACGTTCCAGTCCATGTGGCGCACATCGTCGTGCAACTGGTATTCACGCAAATCAGCCAGGTCTATGCCCGTGCCGCGCAGCAGCGTGCGGTAGTCGCCTTGCAGCAGGCCGTCCAGCCGTTTCACTACCGTCCATTCGAGGCGTCGCAAGACGCTGTCCGCCCCGGCGATTTGCGGGGCGTTGGCGGCTTGCGCCATCGGCTCAGCCACCTGTTTGGGTTTGCGCCGGAACGGGTTGAACATGGTCTGGCGAGGGCCTTTGAATCAGTCTCTTGCGTTTAAGGGCGGCCAGGCAATTCACGCCGCCAGTTTTTCATGCTCCAGCGGTTTCGCGGGAACCGGAATCTTGGCCATGATTTTTGCTGTGATCGCATCCGCCGTCAGGCCTTCAGACAGGGCTTCATACGACAGCACCAGGCGGTGCCGCAGCACATCGGGCACGAGGTCGGTCATATCTTCCGGCAACACGTAGGTGCGGCCGCGCAGCATCGCCAGGGCGCGCGCGCCTTCGGTCATGTTGATGGTGGCCCTGGGGCTGGCCCCAAAGGTGATGAAGCGCGCGAGTTCTTTCAGGTCATGTTTGTCGGGCGTGCGCGTGGCCGACACCAGGCGCACCGCGTACTGGATCAGGCTGGGGTCTACATACACCTCGCGGCACTGCTTCTGCAGGGCTGCGAGTTGCTCCGTGGTGGCGACCGAAGTGACTGCAACCGCTGGACCCGTGACCCGCTGCACGATCACGAATTCTTCTTCGTCGGTCGGGTAGTCCACCAGCACCTTCATCATGAAACGGTCAACCTGCGCCTCGGGCAAGGGGTAGGTGCCCTCGGTTTCAATCGGGTTTTGCGTGGCCATCACCAGAAACGGGTTGGGCACCTTGTGGGTCACGCCGGCAATGGTGACTTGCCGCTCCTGCATCACTTCCAGCAACGCGCTTTGCACTTTGGCGGGCGCGCGGTTGATTTCGTCGGCCAGCAGCAGATTGGTGAATACCGGGCCCAGCGTGGTTGAAAAATCGCCTGTTTTCTGGTTGTAGATGCGGGTGCCGACCAAGTCTGACGGCACCAGATCCGGCGTGAACTGGATGCGTTTGAAGTCGCCGCGCACGGTGTTGGCCAGGGTTTTGATTGTGAGTGTCTTGGCCAGCCCGGGCACACCTTCCACTAGCAAATGGCCTTGCGCCAACATGGCCACCATCACACGCTCCAGAAAGCGGTCCTGGCCCACGACGATGCGTTTGACCTCGTAGAGGATTTTCTCCATCAACTGCGCCGTCTCGTCGCTGGTGGGTTTGATGTCCGGGTTGGGGATGGCGTCCATGGTTCGGTCTCAGTTTGGATAGTGTTGGGGCGCGGGCGGGCAAAAAAGTTCAGAACGGCGGCAATCCGGCAGCGCCAGCGGCGTTTTCAATCGGCACGGCGAAACCAATGCCGATGAAGGTGCGCTGCTCATTCGGGTTCAAGATGGCGGTGACGATGCCCACCACCTGGCCGTCCATGGTGACCAGAGGCCCACCGGAGTTGCCGGGGTTGGCAGCAGCGTCGAACTGGATCAGGTTGGTCATCTCCTGTTTGCCCTCCGGGGAGCGGAAGGAGCGCTTCAGGCCCGACACCACGCCAGCCGAGGCCGATGGCCCGATGCCGAACGGGAAACCCACCGCCACCACGTGGTCGCCGGGCTTCAGGTCGCCGGTGGAGCGCATGGTGGCGGCGATCATGTCGTCAGGAATGGTTTTGGCCTGCAACACGGCCAGGTCGTCTTCGGGTTTCACGCTCTTGATGGTGGCAGTGGTTTCAAGCCCGTCAGAAAACATGATTTTGATGGTCTGCGCGCCTTGCACAACATGCAGGTTGGTCAGGATGATGCCTTTGTCCACAATCACCACACCGGTCCCCACACCATGTTCAATGTCGGCGTCGCCGTCCGCATTCTTCACAAAACCCATCACGCGCACGACTGACGGGGCGATGGCTTCGGCTGCCCGTGCCGCCTGT
This sequence comes from Rhodoferax sp., assembly GCA_031379255.1. GTDB lineage: Bacteria > Pseudomonadota > Gammaproteobacteria > Burkholderiales > Burkholderiaceae_C > JANYCG01. The sequence goes on from JANNEZ010000174.1 coordinate 5,665, forward strand.
GAGGGCAGGTCAGCTGTCTCCAGGGTTTTGAGCACGGCGTTGTCGATGATTTCCTGGGTCAGTTTAGGCGCGCCGGGGCGCAGTTGGATGGCGATGCTGGCCGCAAGCAACAGAGCCAGCAGAAAAATCGCCGCCCACAGGAAACGCGGGTCCAACATCGACATGGCACGAACTGCATGCACACGCGCCTTGACGCGCTGGCGCAATGGTGGGCGTGCAGCTTCTTGAGGCAGGTCAAGACTCGCCAACTTGACCGAGCTGCTATACAGAGCGGATCTGCGCATGGTGTCACCTGGCCCAAGGGGCAAACATGGGGTTTTTCGGAAGAACGCCAATGCTACGGTATCACGGTTCAGGGCTTTTTGCTTTAGGGACATTGCCAGAAGAGTCTGACTGCGCGGGCTTGAGCAAATCGTCTGTGTTATTTTCCAGCCCATGACGACCTGGATTGACACCCATTGCCATCTTGATGCCAACGAGTTTGAGGGCGAGTCCAAAGCTGTGCGTGCTCGGGCGGCGGCGTGCGGGGTGATGCACTGCGTGATTCCTGCGGTTCATCCGGCCAATTTTGATGCAGTAAAGCGTTTGGCCCACCAAGGCGATGACAGTTATGCCTTGGGTATTCACCCGCTGTATGTCAAGGACGCGCAAGAATCAGACTTGGCACTGCTGGAAGGGGAATTGAACCGCTGCATGGGGGATGATCGCCTGGTAGCCGTGGGTGAAATTGGCCTCGACTTTTTTCTGCCGGAATTGTGCGAAAGCCCGTTGCGTGAAAAACAGGAGCACTTTTACCGCGAGCAGCTGAAACTCGCGCGCTTGTTCGGTTTGCCAGTGATCCTGCATGTGCGCCGATCGGCCGACCGTTTGTTGAAACATCTGCGTGAGTTGCGCGATTTGAACCCGTCAAAGGCAGCATGGAGCGGCATTGCCCATGCGTTCAACGGCAGTGAGGTTCAGGCCAACGCGTTCATCAAACTGGGATTCAAATTGGGATTTGGCGGTGCTGTGACATTTGGGCGCGCCTTGCAATTGAGGCGCCTTGCCAGCCAGTTGCCGCTTGACGCCGTCGTGCTCGAAACCGACGCGCCTGACATAGCGCCTGAATGGTTGTACAAGACGGTCGCAGAACGACTCAGCGGCCAGGAACAGAGGGTGAACGAGCCGGCTCAACTGCCGCAAATTGCCCAAGTAGTGGCGGGCCTTCGCAATATTTCCCTTGGCTCGCTGTCGACGGCGTCTACAGCCAATGCCATTGCCGCCCTGCCGCGCCTGGGTGTTTTGGTCCGAACGGCCTGATTTACCGGGTGCGCGGGGCCACAGGTGTTTCGGGCGTCGGGTACCCGGCTAAGCCAAAAACGCTGACTACCGCCTTGTGGACGTCGAAATAAACCTGCCAGTAGTGGTCGGTGTGGGCATAGGGACGCACACACAACAACGGTCCTTCAGGGGTGAACTGCAGTATTTCCACCTCCGGCGCCGGGCTCGCAACCACGTTCGGGATGGCCGAAACGGCCGCTTTCAACCGGGCGATCGCGTCGATCGGATCGACGCTGTTGTCGATTTTCGCGGTGCAATCCACACGCCGCGCCGGCAAGGTGCTGAAATTCTGGATGACGCCCGAAAACACCATGTTGTTGCCAACGATGGTGGTGACGTTGTCTGCGGTGACCAGGGTTGTGCCGAAGAGCCCGAGCTCTTTCACGGTACCGGTCACGCCACCGGCGGTTACCCAGTCACCCACCTTGTAGGGTCGCAATACCTGCATGAACACACCGGCGGCAAAGTGCGTCAGCAGGCCGCCCCAGGCGGTGCCAATGGCCAGGCCTGCGCCCGCAAGCAATGCGGCAAAAGACGTGGTTTTGACGCCGAAAATGTCCAGGATCGCCAGGATCAGGACAATGTTCAGGATCACCGAGATGATCGACGTCAAATAGTTCGAAAGCGTCTGGTCAATCTTGCCGCCGCGCTGAAATGCCACACTCATCAGTCTGAGGGCCAGGCCGACCAGCCAGCGGCCAACGACCCAGGCAGCCAATGCCCCCAAAACCTTGAGCCCAAAGTCTGCGCCCTGGGTGGTCAGAAAAATCCAGATTGAATCGATATTCATGAAGTCCTTCGATGTGGTTTCCCGGGCTTGGCCATCGGAAACAAAGGGCCTGAGGATAATGCAAACATCTTGAAAAAATCTGCCGCGTTGTTGCCAGAGGTCAACATTTCCGACGAAGGCCCGGTGCGGCACCTGCATTTGGGCACACAGTGGATCCAGGGTTCGATGCTGCTGGACGCGCCGACGGTGCTGGTTCACGAATACATCCAGCGAATGATGGCCTGGCTCCTGTTTGCCGATTTGGAGAAACTCCCCAAAATGCAGGCGATGCAATTGGGCTTGGGCGCCGGCTCCTTGACCAAATACTGCCATAAGGTGCTTCGGATGAAGACCTGTGCCATTGAACTCAATCCGCAGGTGTTGGTGGCCTGCCGGGGTTGGTTCAAATTGCCGCCAGACAACCTGCGCCTGCAGGTCGTATTGGCGGATGCGGCGCTGGAAATACAACGCCCGGTATGGCAGGGTGCCGTTGATGCGCTTCAAGTCGACCTGTATGACCATGAAGCCGCCGCCCCCGTGCTGGACAGTGAGGCCTTTTATGCCGGCTGTCGGCGGCTGTTGTCGCAAGGCGGCTGCATGACGGTGAACCTGTTTGGCCGGTCGTCCAGTTTTGCGCGCAGTCTGGAGAAAATCACTGCCGCATTCGGTCGTGAGGCGGTATGGGCGTTCAAGCCGACCCACGCGGGCAACACCGTGGTGCTAGCCCGCAATACGCACCTGCCCGGCAAACGCGCTGCGTTGGCCGCGAATGCTGACATCATCCAGACACAATGGGGTCTGCCCGCGCGCCAATGGGTGCGGATACTGAAGGCAATTGAAAAATGACCGGCACCCAAAAAAACAAAACCCTGCTCAAAACGCATTACACCGGCCCGCTGGATTGGCGCCACCTGGTGCATTGGTTGCACAGCGACGGGATGATCAACGAGCAGGAGGCCACGCGCACCGTCGCGCGCTGCGCCCAGGCTGAAAGCGCTCAACATCCGCTCATGCGCCTGGCCAGCGTGTCGATGCGGCGGGCCAACACCGGCCAGCCGCTGGACATCGAAGCCTTGACGCAGTGGCTGGCGGCCTGGTCCAAACTCGAATACCTGCGTATCGACCCTTTGAAGGTGGAGGTCGGCAAGGTGGCCGACATCATGAGCGCGGCTTATGCCGAGCGTCACAAGATCCTGCCCGTGCAGGTGTCCAATCTCGAGGTGGTGATCGCCACTTCCGAGCCTTATGTGACCGATTGGGTGGCCGAGGTTGAGCGGCAGGCCAGGCGCGTCGTTCGCCGCGTGGTGTCCAACCCCCAAGACATTCACAAATACACCGCTGAATTCTTCACGCTGGCCAAATCGGTGCGGATGGCCCTGAAGGCCGGTGGCAATTCAGGCAGCGCCAGTTTTGAACAACTGGTTGAGCTGGGCAAAACCAACCGGCAACTCGACGCCAACGACCAGAGTGTGGTGCAGGTGGTTGACTGGTTGTGGCAATACGCCTTCGACCAGCGCGCCAGCGACATTCACTTGGAGCCCCGGCGCGAGCAGGGCGTGATCCGTTTTCGCATCGACGGTGTCTTGCACCAGGTCTACCAGATGCCCATGGGTGTGCTCAATGCGATGACCGCGCGCATCAAGCTCCTCGGGCGCATGGACGTGGTGGAGCGCCGGCGCCCGCAGGACGGCCGCATCAAAACCCGCAACCCGCGCGGCGTGGAAATCGAGATGCGCATCTCCACCTTGCCGACAGCCTTTGGCGAAAAAATGGTGATGCGGATTTTTGACCCGGACAACGCCGTCAAAGACCTTGACGCGTTGGGTTTCAACCAGCATGACAGCCAGCGCTGGGAAGCATTGGTGAAGCGGCCCCACGGCATCATCCTGGTCACTGGCCCGACCGGATCGGGAAAAACCACCACGCTGTATGCCACCTTGAAACGCGTCGCCACCGAAGAGGTGAACGTGAGCACGGTGGAAGACCCGATCGAGATGATCGAGCCCTCGTTCAACCAGACCCAGGTGCAACCACAGCTCGATTTCAATTTCACGGAAGGCCTGCGCGCCCTGATGCGGCAGGACCCGGACATCATCATGGTGGGCGAAATCCGCGACCTGGCAACCGCCGAAATGGCAGTGCAGGCCGCGCTCACCGGCCACCTGGTGTTCTCCACCTTGCATACCAACGACGCGCCCTCGGCCGTGACCCGTTTGCTGGAGTTGGGCATTCCTTCCTATTTGATCAATGCCACCTTGCTGGGCGTGCTGGCGCAACGCCTGGTGCGAACCCTGTGTGAACAATGCAAGGAGCCTGACCCCACCACAACCCGGGAGTCCCTGGCTGAAGTGGTTTCGCCCTGGAACATCAGCGGCGGCTTCAAGCCTTACCGGCCGGTAGGCTGTGTGGATTGCCGCATGACCGGCTTCCGGGGGCGAATGGGCTTGTACGAACTTCTGGTAGTGAGCGAAAGCTTCAAGTCAAAACTGATGCATGAAGGCAACATGGCGGCCCTGAAACAGCAGGCCGTTCAGGATGGCATGCGGCCGTTGCGGCTGGCCGGCGCCCTGCAGGTGGCCGAAGGCCATACCGTCATAGGCGAAGTCATTTCATCTACACCACCACTCGCCTGAATCTGGCGATTTGACTGGCCTTTGCCTAGGTGTAATCCACATCGCAAGTCCACGGTATTCCCGTGCAAAATGCGGGGTCGAATTCAAATGTAGGAGACTGGTATGCAAATTAAAAGTCAAAAAGACTTTTACTGTGGAATGATGTTCCTGGTCGTCGGTGTGGCGTTTGCCTGGCTTTCGGTCAACTACAACGTGGGCACCGGCGCACGCATGGGGCCGGGGTATTTCCCGCGCCTCCTGGGTGTCCTGCTGGCAGTTTTGGGTGCCTTCACCGTGTTCGAGTCGTTGGTGGTCAAAGTTGAGGGGGGCGACAAGATTGGTTCGTTTGCTTGGCGTCCTTTGTGCTACATCATTGGCGCCAACCTTGTATTCGGAATATTGCTGGGTGGTTTGCCCAGCATCAAGCTGCCGGCCATGGGCTTGATTGCCGGCATCTATGCGTTGACGTTCATCGCCAGCTTGGCGGGTGACACATTCAAGGCCAAAGAGGTTTTCATTCTGTCAACCGTTTTGGCCATTGGCAGTTACCTCGCTTTCATCGTTCTGCTGAAGCTGCAGTTCCCGGTGTGGCCAACGTTCATCACAGGTTAAGGAAAACTTCACATGGAATTGCTCAATAACCTGTCGCTCGGTTTTGGCGTTGCGTTCACAGCGCAAAACCTG
>JANNEZ010000223.1:0-3713 GCA_031379255.1 Rhodoferax sp.
GTTGCCGCCAAGATGGGCATCGACCTGGTGTGGTTTGGCGTGATGATCTGCGTGAACATGCAGACCAGCTTCATGCATCCGCCGTTCGGTTTCGCTTTGTTCACGCAGATCATCACGCCAAACCACACCAGGTCGATGCCCATCTTGGCGGCAACCGGGGCGAGGAACGGAATGATGATGAAGGCGATCTCGAAGAAATCGAGGAAAAACGCCAGGATGAAGATAAAGATGTTGACCGCAATCAGGAAGCCGATTTGCCCGCCCGGCAGGCCCGCCAGCATGTGCTCGATCCAGATGCCGCCGTCAACACCCTGGAACACCAGCGAGAAGACGCGCGAACCGATCAAAATATAAACCACCATGGCGGTGAGCCGCATGGTGCTGATCATGGCCTCCTTGACCAAGGCCCAGGTCAGCCGTTTGTGGATGGCCGCCAGGATCATGGCGCCCACTGCGCCCATGGCGCCCGCCTCGGTTGGCGTGGCGATGGCGCTGCTCATGCCGGGCAAACCGCCCATGCTGCCCAGCACCGTGAAAATCAGCACCGCCGAGGGAACGATGCCGCGCAGGCATTTCTTCCAAAGCGCCCAACCGTCCAGCGTTCGGGCCGACTTGGGTATACCCGGCAAATAATCGGGTTTGATGCGGGTCAACAGGAAGGTGTACAGCGCAAACAGCAGTATCTGCAGGATGGACGGCCCCCAGGCGCCCTTGTACATGTCGCCCACCGGTTTGCCCAACTGGTCGGCCAGCACAATCAACACCAGCGAAGGTGGCACCAATTGCGTGATGGTGCCGGCTGCGGCAAGCACGCCGGTGGCATAACGCATGTTGTAGTTCCAGCGCATCATCACGGGCAGGGAGATCATGGCCATGGCGATCACCTGGCCGGCTACTGTGCCGGTGATGGCGCCCAGAATGAAGCCTACGATGATGACCGAATAACCCAAGCCGCCACGTACCGGGCCGAAGAGCTGGCCCATGGAATCGAGCATGTCTTCGGCCAAGCCGCATTTCTCCAGGATGGTGCCCATCAGGGTGAAGAAGGGAATCGCCAGCAGCAGCTCGTTGGACAAAATGCCAAACACGTTGAGCGGCAGGGCCGTCATGAAGGCCTGCGGAAACCAGCCCATGTACACCGCGAAGTAGCCGCAACCCAAACCCAGCGCAGCCAGCGAAAACGCTACCGGGAAACCGATCAGCATGATGATGATGAGCCCCGCGAACATCAGCGGGGCGAATTCTTGCATCGTCATTGAAGCGGTCTTTCGTAATGGAAATCACCTTCGTAGGTGTGGGTCAGCCAGCCAATGCGCTTGATAGCTTCGGAAATGCCCTGTAGAAATATCAACGCGAATCCCAACGGCAACATCAACATGACCGGCCAGCGGATCAAACCGCCGGCCTGGTTCGACATTTCGCCGGTCCGGTACATCTGCGCGAAAAGCGGCCAGCAGTAATAAACCAGAACTGCCATCACCGGCAAAACAAACAACAACATGCCTGCCAAATCGATCTTCGCCTGGGTGCGCCCGGAATACAGGCCATACAACACATCGACCCGCACATGTTCGTTCACGCGCATCACCTGCGACGCCCCCAGCATGACGCAGGCGGAGAACAGGTACCACTGGATTTCCAGAAATGAGTTGGAACTGTAATTGAAGATATACCGCACGACCGCGTTGGCCGCGCTGATGAGGCAACTGATCAAAACCGCCCACTTGGCGAAAAAGGCAAACCTGTCGTTCAGCGAGTCAATGCCGCGCGACAAGGACAACAAACCATTCATCAGAGACTCCAGACAGCGCAAGTGGGCTTGGGCAGGTTGAAACGCATAAAGATGGCAGGCAACAACGGGAATGAGAGCATGGTCGCAAGGTTAACCTGTTACATCGACAAAAAATCATCGGCGAATACCTGTAACACTGGGCAAAACCCTATTCAGGGCGCGAAACCTCACCCAACAACCTTCAAGGCCGGTCGCGCCGGTTCAGCCGCTGGCACAAAGCGTTGTTCAATCGACGCCAGGATGCCCGCTGCATCCAGCCCCTGCAAAGCCATCAATTTCACGGGGTCGCCATGCTCAATGAAGGTGTCGGGCAGCCCGAGCGCCAGCACCGGCTTTTGCATGCCCGCAGCGTGCAGCGCCTCCAGCACGGCGCTGCCCGCGCCGCCCATCACGGCGGCGTCTTCCACGGTGACCAGGGATTCGTGTTCACCCGCCACCTTGAGCAGCAATTCAACATCCAGCGGTTTGGCCCAGCGCATGTTGACCACCGTGGCGCCGAGTTTTTCGGCTGCGGACAGCGCCGGGTACAGCAGCGTGCCAAAGGCCAGTATCGCGATGCCTTTTCCTTTGCGGCGGATCTCCCCCTTGCCATAGGGCAAGGCCTCGAGACCCACAGACATGGCAGCGCCCACACCCGCGCCACGCGGGTATCGCACGGCCACCGGGTGGTTTTGCGCATAGGCGCTGCTGAGCAAACCCCGGCATTCGTTTTCGTCGGCAGGGCAGGCAATGCCCATATTCGGAATGCAGCGCAGGAAGGCGATGTCGTAGTTGCCGGCATGGGTGGCGCCGTCTGCGCCGACGAGACCGGCTCGGTCCAGCGCAAAAACCACCGGCAGGTTCTGGATCGCCACGTCGTGGATCAGCTGGTCGTAAGCGCGCTGCAGGAAGGTGGAGTAAATCGCCACCACCGGTTTCATGCCATCACAGGCCAGGCCGGCAGCAAAAGTCACCGCATGTTGTTCGGCAATGCCGACGTCGAAATAACGATCAGGGAAACGCTGCTCAAACTCGACCAAGCCGGAGCCTTCACGCATCGCCGGTGTGATGCCAACCAGGCGCGCGTCTTGCGCTGCCATGTCGCACAACCACTGGCCAAACACCTGGGTGAAGGTGGCCTTTGGGGGCACCACGGGTTTGAGCAAGCCCACGGCCGGGTCGAACTTGCCGGGGCCGTGGTAGTTGACAGGGTCCGCTTCAGCGCGCTTGTAACCCTGGCCTTTTTTGGTGACCACGTGCAGGAACTGGCGCCCGTCGAGGTGCTTGAAGTTTTCCAGCGTGGGAATGAGCGAGTCCAGGTCGTGCCCGTCAATCGGGCCGATGTAGTTGAAGCCGAATTTCTCGAACAAAGTGGCCGGCACCACCATGCCCTTGGCGTGTTCTTCCAGGCGCTTGGCCAGCTCAAACAGCGGTGGCGCGCCTTTCAACACCGTCTTGCCGACGTTTTTGGCCGCCGCGTAAAACTGCCCGCTCATCAGCTGCGCGAGGTAACGGTTCAGCGCGCCCACCGGCGGGCTGATGCTCATGTCGTTGTCATTCAGGATGACCAGCAGGTTGCAGTCGGCCACACCCGCGTTGTTGAGCGCCTCAAAGGCCATGCCGGCAGTCATGGCGCCATCGCCGATGATGGCCACCGCTCGGCGTTCGCTGCCCTGCAGCTTGGCGCCAATCGCCATGCCCAGCGCGGCCGAGATGGAGGTGCTGGAATGGGCTGTGCCAAAAGCGTCAAACTCGCTCTCCGCGCGTTGCGGAAAGCCCGAGAGGCCGCCCAGTTGCCGCAAACTGGCCATGCGCTCGCGCCGCCCGGTGAGAATCTTGTGCGGGTAGGTTTGATGGCCCACGTCCCACACCAGCCGGTCTTGCGGCGTGTTGAACACATAGTGCAGCGCCACGGTGAGTTCAACGGTGCCCAGGTTGGAGC
>JANNEZ010000239.1:0-9761 GCA_031379255.1 Rhodoferax sp.
ACCCACCCCTGTGACTTGGGTGGCGCCCGAAACCGTCATGATCCTCTGGATCGTCATTTCCGCACGGGTCAGCGTACCGGTCTTGTCCGTGCAAATGACCGAGGTTGAACCCAAGGTCTCCACCGACGAGAGGTCCTTGACAATCGCCTTGTGCTTGGCCATTCGCTGCACCCCCAGGGCCAGCACCACCGACAGGATCGCCGGCAGCCCCTCGGGCACGGCCGCCACCGCCAGGGCCACGCCCAGCAGCAGCACGGCGATGACATCGGCAGCGCTGCGCAGCTCTGACATCACCAGGATGGTCCCCACCACCACAACGGCAATGATCAGTACCGCGACACCCAACATGCGTCCGATGTGTGCAACCTCCTTCTGCAACGGTGTCTGCGCCTGCGCGGTTGTTTCGAGCATTGCGGCGATGGCCCCCATCTGGGTGTCCATGCCGGTCGCCGTGACCACCGCGCGACCCGTTCCCTGGGCGACGGCGGTTCCCTTGAAAACCATATTCAACCGGTCACCCAGCGCAGTCAGGTCGGGCAGTGCGGCAGCATCCTTGAGCACCGCCTCGCTCTCTCCGGTCAGTGAAGCTTCCTGCACACGCAGTGCGGTGGCGAGAACCAACCGCGCATCGGCGCCGACTGCATCACCCTCGCCCAAAACCAGCAAGTCACCACGTACCAGCTGCGCGCTGGGAACGCGCAGCAACTTCCCGTCGCGCACGACAGCTGCGGTCACGGCAGTCATTCGGGCCAGGGCAGCCACCGCCTCTTGAGCCCGGGCCTCATGCACATGGCCCAGCACGCCGTTGAGCAGGACAATTGCCGCAATGACAATCGCATCCACAGGCCACCCGGCAAAGCCGTCGAACCCCCAGGCGCCAAGCGAGATGGCAATGGCGGCCAACAACAGGTAGATAAGGGGATCCTGAAACTGTGACAACACCCGGCGCCATGTGGGCGTTTGCGGAGCGGCGCGCAGTTCGTTGGGACCGTTCAACGCCAGCCGGCGCGACGCCTCCTGCGTTGACAGACCTGCTGCGGCGTCAACCCCCAAAGCCGCTGCCACTTCGGCGGCCGCCCTGGTGGACGGATCGCCCGGTTTGACATCACGCCCGCCAGGATGCGGCCTGACGCGGTGCGCTGGACGGCTGTCGCAGGGGTCCATGGGTAGCCCGGTTGATTGTTTGTTCAACGCCCATTCTGTACGACAGCGGTGTCAGGGCGCTTGATCTAACGCAACTGCGGCTCCAGGCGCCGGCACGAAACACTTGGTCTTCTTGTCAGCCCTTGATTGCGCGTTTGAGGTTTTCACCAATCTCGGGGCGATCAACAAACGGGCTGGTCGGGTTGCGGGCTTGCACGATGTCTTCCATGCGGGTTTGCACCGATTTGAGCGCTTTGGGGTGGCTGTAGATGTAGAAACGATTGGTGGCCACGGCGTCAAACACTTTTTGCGCCACGTCGGCGGCTGAGACATGGCCGCTGCCCACGGCTTTGGCTGTCATGGCTTCGCCTACCCGCTGGCTGCGGGTTTTGGCGGTTTGCGCATCCTGCAAGCCGCCAGGCCGGTTGCGACCGCTTTGGTGGATGCCGGTGGCGACAAAAAACGGGCACAACACGCTGGCGCCAATTTGCCCGGTCACCAGGCTCAAGTCATGGAAGAGTGTTTCCGTCAAACTCACCACGGCGTGTTTGCTCACGTTGTACACGCCCATGTTGGGCGGGTTCAACAGGCCGGCCATGCTGGCGGTGTTGACGATGTGGCCGCGCCAGGCCGGGTCGGCCTTGGCGGCGTCGAGCATCATGGGTGTGAAGCTGCGCACGCCGTGCACCACGCCCATTATGTTGACGCCCAATACCCACTGCCAGTCTTTGAGGCTGTTTTCCCAGATCAGGCCACCCGCCCCCACGCCAGCGTTGTTGAAGACCAGGTGCGGGGCGCCAAAGCGTTTCAGCGCGGCTTGCGCCATCGCGTCTACCTGGGAGGCGTCTGACACGTCGAGCTTGAAGGGCAGAACCTGCGCGCCTGCGGCCTCCAGTTCGGCGACGGCTTTGTCAAGGGCGTCCTGCTGCACGTCGACCAGCACCAGGTTCATGCCACGTGTCGCGGCAATACGCGCCATCTCCAGGCCGAAACCTGAGCCGGCGCCTGTCAACACCGCTGTTTTGCCGCTGAAATCTGAAATCATGTGCAGGCAGCTTTCTTCAGGCTTTTTTCAGCACGAAACCCACGCGCGGGAAATGCACCTGCACCAGGCCGGCGCGCGGGTCGGTGCGGCGAATGGTGAAGTGCGTGCGCGTGGCGGATATCAGCGTGCCGGTTGATGTCTCCGGGCCAAAATTGTCGGCGGCAATGCTGACCTCGCTGCCCAGCGGGATACCGTGGTCGTCCTGGAATATCTCGTGCTCAAACAGGCTGTCTGCGACGGCGGATTTTGCGCAGGCCGCGATGGACTCGGAAGCGCTGGACTCCGCGCGCGCGCCATGGCCGATGGCTTCCAGGCGGTCCATCCAGGCCAGCACAGCCGGTGTCGCGCCCAGAATATCGGCCAAAACAGGCGTTTGCCGGCGGGTGAACCACAGCGGGTGGTACACCGCGAAATCCGCCACCGTGGGTGCCTCGCACAGCAGGAAATCTTGCCCTTGCAGCATGTTGTTGACGCGGCGCAGATAACTCTTGTAGGCCGTGGTGGCGTCGCCCACCGGCATGCGCGGCTGGCCCATGCGCATCTTGGCGCGGTCTTCGGCAAAAGCCTTGGCCTCGTCGGCCCAGGTTTCAGGCGGACGGCCCTGGCCGAGCGCCTGCGCGGCGCCTTTGGGCTGGAAGTTGTAACCCATCGCGGCCCAGAAGAGTTTTTCGTCGGCCCATTGCGAAAGGATGCGCGCCAGCCCCTTTTGCGCCGGGTACAGGCTGGGCGTGGGATGCAGGTGCTCCAGCACGTCGCAGATCAGCGACGTGTCGCAATAAATGTCGGAACCCACCTGCAGCACCGGCGTTTTGCGGTAACCGCCAGTGAGCGCCACTACGTCGGGCTTGGGCAGGACGTTCGGAATGATGACCGACTTCCAGGCCAGACCCTTGTAGCCCAGGACAAGGCGGATTTTTTCGGCGAAGGGCGAAAGCGGGTAGTGGTGCAGGAAGATGTCGCTCATGAGATGTTTCTCCTGTATGAAGCTGGGCCGGCTAAATCAGCTTGACCAGTTGTTTGCCAAAATTCCTGCCCTTGAGCAGGCCCAGAAACGCCTCGGGCGCCGCTTCAATGCCCTGTGCGATGGATTCCCTGGCTTTCAGCTTGCCAGAAGCCACCAGCGCGCCCAACTCGGCCAGCGCCTGCGGCCAGATGTCCATGTGTTCACTCACGATGAAACCCTCTACTTTGAGCCGTGACATCAGGATCAAAGACGGGTTGGCCAAAGGCAAGGGCGCGCCGTCGTAGCCGGCGATCATGCCGCACACAGCGATGCGGCCAAAGGCGTTCATGCGCGGCAAAACGGCGTCAAGCACCATGCCGCCGACGTTTTCGAAATACCCGTCAATGCCGTTCGGGCAGGCCTCCTTCAACGCTTTGGAAAGCGACACGGCGCTTGTGTGCAACTTGTAGTCGATGCACGCGTCAAAACCCAATTCAGCGACGGCATATTGGCATTTGTCCGGCCCGCCGGCAATGCCCACGGCGCGGCAGCCGCGCGCCTTGGCCAAAGCGCCAAAAGCGCTGCCCACGGCGCCACTGGCCGCGCTCACCACCATCGTCTGGGGCGTGGATTGATCGGCTTTGGGCTGGATGATGCCCACCAGCCCGTAATAGGCGGTGACACCCGGCATGCCGACCGCGCCCAGGTAAGCCGACAGCGGCACGTGTGTGGTGTCCACCTTGCGCAACATGCCCACTTGCGCCGCGTCAACCACGCTGTATTGTTGCCAGCCGCCCATGCCGACGACCTTGTCGCCGACCTTGAATTTGTCACTTTGCGACTCGACCACTTCACCCGCCGTGCCGCCCTGCATGGTCTTGCCCAGGGGCTGTGGGTCGGCATAACTCTTGCCGTCGTTCATGCGCCCGCGCATGTACGGGTCAAGGCTCAGAAAATGGTGGCGCACCAGCACCTGGCCCAGCCTCAGAGGGGGTGTATCAACCGAAACCAGCTTGAAGTTGTCCGCCATGGCTTCTGCGGCTGGTCGCGTTGAAAGGTGAATTTGATTATTTTTTGGCATAAAATATGTTCAAGTTTATTATGTTAAATATAGCAATACATTCAATTAATACCTGACTTCATTCATAAAAAAACTATTTGTAAAGCTTAATCAGTAGATATTTCACCGGTCCCGGCCGCATTGGGTGCCACACGGTCGTTGCGGCGCACGTATTTGAAGGTCCCGGTGGCGTGCGCGCAGGCGTTGCCTTTGGCATCGTAAATCGTCGACTCGGTAAATGCCATGGACGTGGTGCGGTGCATCAGCCGCCCCTTGGCCGTCACCAGGCCGCGGGTCGGCCGCATGAAGCTGGTTTTCATCTCGATGGTGACGACACCCATGTCGTCCTGGACGCTGCGTGCAGCGGTGGCCATGGACACGTCAAGCAAGGTCATCACGGCGCCGCCGTGGGTGACATTGAAGGTGTTCTGGTGTTCGGGCTTGGCATCGAAAGTGATTTCCGATTCACCACCTTCGAATCTGATGAGTTGAAACCCCAGGTGTTCAACGAAGGGAATCAGGAGGCCGAAGCCGGAGTTGGAAATGTTCATATCAAAAGTTCATCGACAATTTTTGACTTCGATCCGCTGCCAGAACGCCAGGCAGCCGCCGCGACGGGCCGCCCCGAGCAAGGCACGGCCCCCTCGGGGGGCAGGGAGCGACACGCAGTGCGCGACCGTGGGGGCCATATTCACCCCGTAACGACACTCACGCCGCCATCGACGGCCATCCACTGGCCAGTGATGTGTTTGCCGGCATCCGAGGCGTACAACAACGCGATGCCTTTCAAATCCTCATCGTCGCCCAGGCGGTTCAGCGGCGCGGCGGCGGCCATTTTTTCTTCACCCAGAATTGTGATCAGGCCGGCGGCCAGTTTGGTCATGAAAAAGCCCGGGCAGATGGCATTGACATTGATGTTGTATTTGCCCCATTCGGCCGCCAGCGTGCGGGTGAAATTGATGACGGCGCCTTTGGACGTGCTGTAGGCGATGGTGTCCATGCCGCGCGGGTTGCCGTTGAGTCCGGCGATGGACGCAATATTGATGATGCGCCCCGCCTTGGCCGGGATCATGCTGTGTTTGGCGATGTGCTGCGAGAGGATGAAATAACCGCGCACATTGAGGTTCATCACTTTGTCCCAGGCGGCCACCGGGTGGTCTTCGGCCGGCGCGCCCCAGCTGGCGCCCGCGTTGTTGACGAGGATGTGCACGTCGCCCAGGCGCGCGAGTGTTTCGTCGGCGAGGCGGCGCAGGTCTTCCTCCTTGGCGCAATCCGCGGCGATCCAGCGCGCGTCGATGCCCTGCGCTTGCAGCTGCGCCGCTGCCCCTTCGAGTTCATCCGCCTTGCGCGAGCTGAGCATGATTTTGGCGCCCGCCTCGCCCAGCGCCTGCGCCATCTGCAGGCCCAGGCCGCGCGATCCGCCGGTGACCAGGGCGGTCTTGCCGGTCAGGTCAAAGAGTTGTTGCACGCTTCTGCTCATGGGGGAACTTTCATTTTGGAACGGATGTACACACACACGAAACCGGCCGCCGCGACCACCAGCCCGCCGACCGCCATCCAGGTGGCCAGTGTGTCCTCCTGTGGCGGCAAAAACAGCGACACGACAAACGTGAGCAGCCCGCCGTACGCCAGGATCCAGATCAGCCATTCGATGCGCGTCACGGCGATTTGGGAGCTCATCAAAACGCCTCCACGGCCATGTTGGCGCAGGTCATGTCACGGGATTCCACAACCGCATGCCAGGCGCCGACTTTAGGCAACTCATAATGGAAAAAGTATTGGGTGGCGCCCAGAACACCCGTGGTTTTCACTTGCGCAAGCGCTGGATCAGCCGCGAGGGCGGCACAGGCGACGTCCAGCCAAATCCAGGCCAGCACGGTGTGGCCGAAGGCCTGCAGGTAGGGAACCGCGTTGGCCAGCGCTTCGCTTGCATTTTCGGTTGACCAGGCCGCGCGCGTGACGGCATCGCTGCGCAACAATGCCTCTGTAAGCGCATCGGCAAAGCCCGCCAGTTGCGTATGCTTTTCCGCCCGGTTCACGGTGTCCATGGCACGCCCGGCCAGCAGTGTCAAACCCCGGCCCTCCTCCATGCGCACTTTGCGCCCCAGCAAGTCCGCCGCCTGGATGCCGTGGGTGCCTTCGTGGATCATGTTCAGCCGGTTGTCGCGCCAGTATTGCTCGACCGGAAAATCACGCGTGTAGCCGTATCCGCCGTGGATCTGGATTGCCAGGCTGTTGGCCTCAAGGCACCACTAACTGGGCCAGCTCTTGGCGATCGGCGTGAGCACCTCTAGCAGGATGCGCGCCTCGTCGGCGGCTTCGGGCTCGCCCGTCCGCTGCTCGTCCACCAGCCGCGCGCAATACAGCTCCAGCGCCAGTGCGCCTTCGCAATAGGCTTTTTGCGCCAGCAGCATGCGTTTGATGTCGGCGTGTTCGATCAAAGGCACCTGGGGCTGCGAGGCGTCCTTGCCGGCGCCCTTGATGGGCCGCCCCTGCGTGCGGGTTTTGGCGTAGTCGAGCGCGGCGTAATAACCCGCCATGCCCAGCATGGTGGCCGCGGTTCCGACACCGATGCGCGCTTCGTTCATCATGTGGAACATGCAGCGCAGGCCTTCATGCGGTTTGCCCACCAGGTAGCCCACCGCCCCCGCGCCCTGCCCCAGCGGCCCGCCACTGCCCACCGGAAATTTGCCTTCGCCAAAATTCAGCAGTGTGTTGGTCGTGCCGCGCCAACCCAGCTTGTGGTTCAGACCGGCCAATGCCACGTCGTTGCGCTGGCCCGTGAGTTCGCCCTTTTGATTGACCAGTTTCTTCGGGACAACAAAGAGTGAAATGCCGCGCGTTCCAGGCACCAGCTTGCCATCCTCGTCCGGAATCTTGGCCAGCACCAGATGAACGATGTTTTCGGTCAACTCGTGTTCGCCCGCTGAAATCCACATCTTGTTGCCCTTGATGCGGTAACGCGGGCCCAGCGCGTCGGCTTCAAAATCCGGGCCATCCGGCACCGCCCGGGTCGTCACATCAGAGAGGCTTGAGCCCGCTTGTGGTTCACTCAGGCACATGGTGCCCGACCACCGGCCGGAAAACTCGTTTTGCGCAAACACGCGCTTTTGCGCCTCCGTGCCGTGTTTCATCAGCAAGTTGGCATTGCCCACCGACAAAAGCCCCGAGCCGATGCTCACCGACGCCATGGCGAAAAAAGCATTGGCGGCGGCTTCAACCGTGAAAGGCAGCTGCATGCCGCCGATGCTGTAGTCTTGCGACGCGCTCAACATGCCCGAGCCGGCATAGGCAAGGTGTGCATCGTGCGTTGCTTGCGGCAGCACCACCCGAAGGCTGCCGTCTGGCTCGGTCACTGCGCGCGGCTCCTCAGTGTCAACTGTGCGGTTGTAGGGCGCGTATTTTTCGCGGGCGATGCGCTCGCAGGTCTCCAGCACCGCGTCAAAGGTTTCGCGGGAATGGTCTTTGAAGCGCGCGCGCGCCTTCAGCGACTCAACCCCGAGCCACTGGTACAACAGGAAATCCAGTGTGGGGCGAAGGCTCAAGTCAGATCCCCCAGATGCCGGCGCTGGACTTCGGCTCTTGTCATCACAAACTCTTGAATCCGAGTCCCAGCTTTTTTTGCAAGCATCGGGTTGCTTAACCATATTTCCGTAAAAATATGTGTGAGTGCCAAGCCCTGCTCCCATCGGATAGCGGCAATTTTTGGCTCAATGCTTGTTGAGATTTGCACGGACTCGTCAGGCATTTGGGTCTTCACCTCGTTGTATTTTTTGAAGCGCGTCAATGTCAATCAAGTCCTTCGGCCGCCCTGCAACTCGCTTCATGGCCACAAGGTGGTCAATTGACGCGATCTTCACTTTGCCCCCGAACAGCTCCACCGGCAACGACTGCGCAGCGAGGTCGGCAAAGGCTACCGCTGGCCGAACCAGCACGTCAATGATCGCACCTGCTGGTTGCGGCTCGCGCAAAGCAAATGCCACCATGCCTTTTTGCTGAAACCAACTGTCAATCAAGCCCGGGTTTTTCAACGACTCAATGCTCGCAGGAATGATGGGAGACAGGTCGAACTGTTTAGCGACAGTGATAAATTTGGACAGATTTTCATCGTCCATTGCCAACGTCAAATCCAAATCTATAGTTGACCGAACAAAACCGTGCAGTTGAACCGCAAAACCACCGACAACGACAAACTGAACCTGCGCATGGGTCAGCGCTCTCAGAATATCTGGAATGTTTTTCATTGCGCGATCAAGTATTTTCTTTTCAGGCCGTCAACTCTCCAGGCCGTTGGCAATCAATTCTTCAGTGGTCCGAATTTTGAAATCCGATGATCAGAGAACCTCAAACACCCCTGCAGCCCCCATACCACCGCCCACACACATCGTCACCACCACGCGTTTGGCGCCCCGGCGCTTGCCTTCGATGAGCGCATGGCCGGTGAGGCGCTGGCCACTCACACCGTAGGGGTGGCCGACGGCGATGGCGCCGCCATTCACGTTCAGACGGTCGCCGGGAATGCCAAGTTTGTCACGGCAATAGATCACCTGCACCGCGAAGGCTTCGTTGAGCTCCCACAGGTCGATGTCGTTCACCGTGAGGCCCAGGCGTTTCAACACTTTGGGGATGGCGAAGACTGGGCCAATACCCATTTCGTCGGGTTCACAACCGGCCACAGCAAAACCAAGGAAACGCCCCAGTGGCCTGAGGCCTTTTTTCTCGGCCACGGTTTCGTTCATGATGACGCAGGCGCCGCCGCCGTCGGAGAACTGGCTGGCGTTGCCAGCCGAAATCAGGCCGCCCGGAAGCGCGGGCTTGATGCCGCTGATGCCTTCCTTGGTGGTGCCGGCGCGGATGCCTTCGTCTTTGCTGACCGTCACCTGTTTGGTGGTCATGCCCATCACGGCATCGGCAACACCAGCCGTGACGGTGATCGGGGCAATTTCAGCATCGAACAAACCTGCAGCCAAAGCGGCCGTGGCTTTTTGCTGACTTGATGCGCCGTATTCGTCCATGGCTTCACGGCCAATGTTGTAACGCTTGGCCACCTGCTCGGCGGTTTGCAGCATGTTCCAGTAGATCTCGGGCTTGTGCTCCACCAGCCAGGGGTCTGCCAGCATGTGTTTATTCATCTCCTGCTGCACGCAGGAAATGCTTTCCACGCCGCCAGCCACGTAAATATCGCCCTCGCCGGCGATGATGCGCTGCGAGGCCAGTGCAATGGTCTGCAGACCGGACGAGCAAAAACGGTTGACCGTCATGCCAGAAGTGGTGATCGGCAGGCCGGCGCGCAAAGCGGCCTGGCGTGCGATGTTGGCGCCGGTCGCGCCTTCGGGGTTGGCGCAGCCCATGATGACGTCGTCGACCTCGGCCCCTTCGATGCCGGCGCGTTTGACGGCATGTTCGACCGCGTGGCCGCCCAAGGTTGCGCCATGGGTCATGTTGAAAGCGCCCTTGAAGCTTTTGGCAAGCGGGGTACGGGCGGTGGAAACGATTACGGCTGAGGTCATGTCTTGCTCCTTGGTGGATTGATTAGTTGAATGTCTTGCCTTCGGCCACCAGCTTGGCCA
>JANNEZ010000248.1:0-3408 GCA_031379255.1 Rhodoferax sp.
TCCAGCACGAAGCGGATCGACTGGTCGTCGTCCACTATCCAGATCGGCTTCATGTGTGTGCGCACCCCTTCTTTGGCGTCCGGGCCATGGTCATGGCAGCGGGATCAGAATCTGAAAATCCGTCCGGCCAGGCAGGCTGTCGCATTCAATCGTGCCGTGATGCTGCTGCACAAAGGTCTGCGCCAATGTCAGGCCGAGCCCCGAGCCGCCTTCGCGACCCGAAACCAGCGGGTAGAAAATCCGCTCCCTGATCTCTTCCGGCACGCCTGGTCCGTTGTCGATGACATGCAATTCCAATGCCAACCGGTAACGCTGCTTGCCAAAGGTGATTTGCCGGGCCACGCGGGTCCTGAAAGTGATCACCGCCGGATCACCGGCGTCGCTGGCCGCCATCTTCTGCGTCAGCGCCTGGCAGGCGTTGTGCGCGATATTGAGCACGGTCTGGATGAGTTGCTCGCGGTCGCCGCGAAACTCGGGAATGGAGGTGTCATAGTCCCGCACCACCCGCAGGCCCTTGGGAAACTCGGCCAATATGAGCGAGCGCACGCGTTCGCACACCTCGTGCACGTTCACGTCGCCCACCAGGTGCGGCCGCCGGTGCGGCGCCAGCAGGCGGTCGACCAGGGTTTGCAGGCGATCCGCCTCGCGAATGATGACCTGGGTGTATTCAGTCATTTCCCGCGAACCGAGCTCCATTTCCAGCAGTTGCGCGGCGCCGCGAATGCCGCCCAGCGGGTTTTTGATCTCGTGCGCCAGGTTGCGGATCAGTTCCTTGTTGGCATTGGCCTGGTCCACCAGACGCTCTTCGCGGTCTTGCCGGGCTTGCTGCTCCAGCGGCAACATCTCGATGACGATTTCCTGGGGGGTGTCGGTTTGTGTGACGATCACGTGCACCAAAATGGGATCGTGCGCGGGGCGGCGCAACCAGGCGTCGTACCGCAATGCGGCAAACTCGTTGCCGCCGGCGCCGTGCACCGCGTTGTCCAGCAGGTGCGGCTCGGTGAAATTGGGCGCAAACGGCGCGCCCTCGATGGCGCGGCGCGAAATGCCCAGCGCGTCTTCCAGCGCTGCATTGGCAAACAAGACGGTGCCGTCGCCACGCACCACGGCGACCAGGGTCGCCAGCGAGTCGAAAGCGTGCAAGGGATTGGCGGCCGGATCCGGCGTGGAGCGCGGAACAGCGCCGGTCAGGGGGGTGGTTGGCGCGCTGGACAGCGCGCGCGATGCGGTCTTTTTCAAACCGCCATTTTGCCCGAGTGGCGCCGGTTATTTCAGGATTGGACCGTTGCTGGCCGGGGCGTTCGCCGCACTGGCGCGGCCCAGTTCGCGGCGGATGCCGGCAATGTCGTTGTCAATCCGTTGCAGGTTGGTTTTGAGTTCGGCAACACGGTCAAGGTATTTCTGGTAATTGCGGGCTTCATCACCGCGTTTTTCAGGCTCGCCGTTGTTGTATTCTTGCGCCAATTCCTGGCGCCGGGCTTCTGCCTTGCGCAGCTCGGACTCCAAAATCACCCGGGCGTCGGAGTCGCGTGCGCGCTGGTCGCCCGAGTCCACACGCTGGCCGGGCTGAGAAGAAGCGGGTGAGGTCGCCACCCTGACGGGAGAACCCGTCGCTGCATTGGCCGCAGCCTGCGGGCGCGTTCCTTCAACGATCGTGACGTTGCCGCCTTCGAGCACCTTGCAGTTGTGCGCGCGGGGGTCTTCCTTGGGCGTCTGCGTGTAATGGTTGTTGTCGCAGCGATAGACAGGCTTGGGCACCTGCGCCTGCGCCTGCGCCTGCGCGAAGGAAGCAAGCAGGAGGAGCGCGAACGCGGGAACAATCAAAATCGGTTTCATGGGGAAACGCCAGTATGCGCCATTTGCGAAAAATATCAAAGCCAAGTCCCTACCAGTGGACCTGGCAAGAAAAACGGCCCGCAGGCCGTTTTTCGTCATCGTGACGGCCCGAAGGCCGTTTTTTGCAGCATGGGCGCGGCGCTTTACGCGCGGCAGATCACAGGCTGTAGTACATGTCGAACTCAATCGGATGGGTGGTCATGCGCAAGCGCGTGACTTCGCCCATCTTCAGTTCGATGTAAGCGTCGATCATGCTGTCGGTGAACACGCCGCCTTTGGTCAGGAAGCCCCGGCCCTTGTCCAGGTAGTCCAGCGCCTGGTCCAGGCTGTGGCAGACGGTCGGCACTTTGGCATCTTCTTCGGGCGGCAGATGGTAGAGGTCCTTGGTCGCCGCTTCGCCCGGGTGGATCTTGTTTTCCACGCCGTCCAGGCCCGCCATCATCAAGGAGGTGAAACACAAATATGGGTTGGACAGGGGATCGGGGAAACGCGCTTCGATGCGGCGCGCCTTGTCGCTGGCCACATACGGAATGCGGATCGAAGCCGAGCGGTTGCGCGCGCTGTAGGCGAGTTTCACGGGCGCTTCGTATCCGGGCACCAGGCGCTTGTAGCTGTTGGTGCCAGGGTTGGTGATGGCGTTCAGGGCGCGGGCGTGTTTGATGATGCCGCCGATGTAATACAGGGCGAAATCGGAGAGGCCTGCGTAACCGTTGCCGGCGAACAGGTTCTTGCCGTCTTTCCAGATCGACTGGTGCACGTGCATGCCGGAGCCGTTGTCGCCCACCAGCGGTTTGGGCATGAAGGTCGCCGTTTTGCCGTAGCTGTTGGCCACATTCAGCACCACGTATTTCAGGATCTGGGTCCAGTCAGCGCGCTGCACCAGGGTGCTGAAGCGGGTGCCGATCTCGTTTTGGCCAGCGCCGCCCACCTCGTGGTGGAACACTTCAACCGGCACACCCATGGATTCGAGAATGGTTGACATTTCGGCACGCAGATCCTGCATGCTGTCCACTGGGGGCACGGGGAAATAACCGCCCTTGACGGTGGGACGGTGGCCGCGGTTGCCGCCTTCAATTTTCTTGGAGGAGTTCCACGGGGCTTCGTATTCGTCGATCTTGACGAAAGAACCCGACATATCGGCGCCCCAGCGGATGTCGTCAAAAATGAAGAACTCGGGCTCGGGGCCGAAATAAGCGGTGTCGCCCATGCCGGAGGCCTTGAGGTAGGCCTCGGCGCGTTTGGCGATGGAACGCGGGTCGCGGTCGTAGGCTTTGCCGTCGCCGGGTTCCAGCACATCGCAGGTCAACAGGATCGTGGTGTCTTCAAAGAAGGGGTCGATGTTGGCCGTGTTCGGGTCGGGCATCAACAACATGTCGGAGGCTTCAATGCCCTTCCAGCCGGCGATGGACGAACCGTCAAAGGCGTGGCCGGCGGAGAATTTTTCTTCGTCAAAATGCGACACAGGCACGGTCACGTGCTGTTCTTTGCCACGGGTGTCGGTGAAACGGAAGTCAACAAACTTGACCTCGTTCTCTTTCACCATTTTCATCACGTCTGCGACGGTCTTGGCCA
>JANNEZ010000266.1:0-4357 GCA_031379255.1 Rhodoferax sp.
GTCGTGATCAAGACACGTTCGTGTTTTTCGACCCGCAAGCGGATCTCCTGCATCACGTCGTCCACCTGGCTGGTGGCCGGGCGCACCTCCACTTCCGGGTCCACCAGGCCGGTGGGCCGCACCACCTGCTCCACCACCTGGCCCGAATGCGTCTGCTCCCACACGGCGGGCGTGGCGGAGACCAGCACCACCTGGCGCATGCGTTTTTCAAATTCCTCAAATTTCAGCGGCCGGTTGTCCAGCGCGCTGGGCAGGCGAAAACCGTATTCCACCAGCGTCGTCTTGCGCGAGCGGTCGCCCAGGTACATGGCGCCAAACTGGCCGATGGTGACGTGGCTTTCGTCCACAAACATCAACGAGTCTTTGGGCAGGTAGTCGGTGAGTGTGGAAGGCGGGTCGCCCGGCGCGCTGCCTGCCAAATGCCGCGAGTAGTTTTCAATGCCCTTGCAGTGGCCGACCTCGCTGAGCATTTCCAGATCGAAACGTGTGCGCTGCTCGATGCGTTGGGCCTCGACCAGTTTGCCCTCCTTCAGGAAAAATTTGATGCGCTCGGCCAGCTCCAGCTTGATGGTTTCCACAGCGGCCACCACTTGATCACGCGGCGTCACATAGTGGCTGCCGGGATAGACCGTGAAACGCGGAATCTTCTGGCGGATGCGGCCGGTGAGCGGGTCGAACAGTTGCAGGCTCTCCAGCTCGTCGTCAAACAACTCAAGCCGGATCGCCATCTCGCTGTGTTCCGCTGGAAAGATGTCGATGGTGTCGCCACGCACCCGAAACGCGCCGCGTGAAAAATCAATGTCGTTGCGGGTGTACTGCATGCGAATGAGCTGGGCAATCACATCGCGCTGGCCGAGCTTGTCGCCGACGCGCAGCGTCATGATCATCTTGTGGTACGCCTCGGGCTGGCCAATGCCATAGATGGCCGATACCGTGGCCACAATCACCACGTCGCGCCGCTCCAGAATCGATTTGGTGCACGAGAGGCGCATCTGCTCGATGTGTTCGTTGATGGCGCTGTCTTTTTCAATGAACAAATCGCGCTGCGGCACGTAAGCTTCAGGCTGGTAGTAGTCGTAATAACTGACGAAATACTCCACCGCGTTGTTCGGGAAAAACTCGCGGAATTCGCTGTAGAGCTGCGCGGCGAGGGTCTTGTTATGGGCAAAAACAATCGCTGGCCGCCCCAGCCGCGCGATCACGTTGGCCATGGTGAAGGTTTTGCCGGAGCCGGTCACACCCAGCAGCGTCTGAAACACCTCGCCGTCGCTCACACCTTCACACAGCTTGTCGATGGCTTCGGGCTGGTCGCCCGCCGGGGGGTACGGCTGGTGCAGCTCGAAAGGGGAACCCGGGTAACGGACGAAATCACCCGTCAAGGCGGGCGCGGGTGTGTCGGCGAGTTCTGGCATGGTGAAGCCGATTGTGCCGCGTCAGCGCCCCGTGGGCCGGGCGAAGAAACCGGCCCAGGCCTTGCCAGGCCGCAACCCGTTGCGCTAGTTTTCGGGTGGACCGTCCGGTGCCGGGGCCGGGGCCGGCGGCAACGGCGCATGGCGCGTGTTTCGAGTCAGAGGCAGGTGCGAGGTGTCGCCTTCGAGATTGGCGGCCCAATCAGACGGGATCGGGTCGAACTGCGACTTCCTGGCCATGACGCTCTGGATGCCGTCAAAAATCGATGTCAAGGTGACTGGGCGCGTTACCAGCGGCCAGCCGGTGCCGAAGTCGGATTCACCCACAATGACCAGATCCTGCCATGGCGCCGCCAGGCGGGCGCATTCGTCGACCACGCCGCGGTTTGTGGCGTTGATGAGCACAACATTCGCGCGCTCCAGGTCGGTTGTCATCTCCCAGGCTGCTGCCCGGTGTTTGTCAGCCAGCAGATGGTTGGCGACGGCTGCGCTCGCCTTGGCGTTAAAACCGACCAGGTAAAGACTGTTCATGCCAAGTGCTCAAAACAGGAATTTGAACCCGACTGAATAGAGGGATTCGTCGTTGTTGCGCCCCACAGAGCCATCGAGCTGCAGGTTTTTGGTGAGCATCGTGCGCAGGCCCACCTGCACGGTGGGCAGCGCATTCTCGGCGCCAAACAGCTCAACGTGCCCGGTCAACGCACCAAACTCGCGTTCATACGCCAGGCCCCAAACGCCGGTGGCCGGGCCGGCGGGCGGATTCACCCAACCCAGATTCACGTGCACGGAGCCTGAGGCATCCATGTTGCAGGTCATCAAGCCATTGATGAACTGGCTGCTGCCCACCCCGGCCACATTGGTCTGCGCCAGTCCCAGCGACGTCGCCACATTGCACCCGAGCTTTTTCGATTCGGTCAGCCGGATTTTCACTTGAACGGCGGTGGTGTTGACCTCTGCCGTGTTGTCGCGGTTGAAAGATGCCGCAATTTCAACCCCTTCGATGAGCCCATAAGCGGGTGAAATTGTCCAGGCGTTCACACTACCCGGCAGGCGCTGGTAATAGGCCTCAATGTGGCCGGACCCGACGTCGTTTACATTGGCGTCGTCCACCGCCAGCGGGCGACCGGCGTAACTGCTGCTGGCTGACAAAAGCGACAAGAGGAGCGCCAAGGAAAATGCCAGGAAACCGTGGATCGGTGAGTGATTTTTCATGTGTTGAACATTGGACCGGGTTTTGCACGCAGCATTTAAGTCTTTCACTGTAGGGCGTTTTGCCGCGTGCCATTCTGAAAACACGTGTTTCGCGAGCCAACAATCGCGCAAGTGGCCCAGAGTTGTTGCAAATAGACTACGAAGCACTTGCTGCGTTTTGGTGCATTTGCAGGCAGAGTGGCCTCTACCCATCAATTCTGAACGTTGCGCCGTAGATATGTAAGAACCTTTACGCGAAGGCCCGGCATGCGCGTTTAATCTTATGCCAGCTTAACGGGTTCCAAGCGGCCGGGAGGTGCAGCCGATACCAGGGTCCGCGTGCGGGCGATGCGTGTTGGTTGACCGGCTCGCCCGTGATTTTTCCAAAAAATAAAAGAGGCAAGGTGAGTTCAATTACAACCAATGCGGAAAGGGCGACGCCCAAGGCGAGCGGATTGCTTGAGAAACTGTCACCGTTCGATACCTGGATTGCAGGCAGCCTGGCCAAAATCTGCGAACATGGGCATCGCGGCGTGTACCAGAAAGGCGAGTCCATCCAGATGGTTGGCAGCCAGGGAACCACTATCTACCTGCTGGAAGCCGGTGTGTTCGAATTTGTCGTGACCATCGCAAATGGGCGGGACCAGGCATTGGGTTACCTGCACGCCGGCGCCGTGCTGGGCCTTGGGCATTCCTATGCAGCCGTGTCGCCCGGTGAATCCTACGAATATGTGGCTACCGGGGAAGCCTATGTGTGGCACATTCCTGCGGTGATTTTCCGGGAGGTGATGTGGACAGACCGCGCGATGGCCGATTCGGTGCTGACCATCCTCACAACCCGGATAGGCAACCTGATCGACGCGTATGCCAACAACAGTCTGCTTGGCGCGCACGGGCGGGTTGCCCGCAGCCTGCTGCAGGCCTGCTGCGACCCCGACTACAACGTGTTGTGGTCCAGGCGCATGGCAGCCACCTTCAGCATGACGCAATCGCAACTGGCCCGCATGCTGGGCCTGAGCCGGCAAAGTGTGGGCACCATCCTGCGCGAATTCGCCCAACTGGGCCTGATTCGCATGGGCCGGGAGAAAATCGAAGTGCTCAGCGAAGAAGGTTTGCAGAGCGTCGTGACCAGCAGGCGCTAGCCGCCATCCGCCACGCGCACCCCGGCCAGGGCGGCGTTGTCCAGCCCTTAAAATCGGAACTTGGCTTTTTCCGTTCAACAGGACTTTTACGCATGTCTTCCCGTACATCGATGTTTTCCGCTGTCCAAATGGCGCCGCCAGACCCGATTTTTGGCTTGTCGGCCCAGTTTGCCGCTGATACCAACCCCCAAAAGGCCAACCTCTGTGTTGGCGTTTATTTCGACGACACCGGCAAATTGCCCTTGCTCAATTGCGTGCAGGCGGCCGAAAAATCCATGGTGGCGCATCCGAAACCCCGCAATTATTTGCCCATGGACGGCATCGCTGCCTATGACACGGCCGTGAAAGCGCTGGTGTTTGGCGCAGAGTCCGAACCAGTGGCATCCGGCCGCGTGGCCACCGTTCAGGCCGTGGGTGGCACGGGCGGCCTGAAAATTGGCGCGGATTTCCTGAAAAAATACGCCCCTGGCGCCAAGGTGCTGATCAGCGACCCCAGCTGGGAGAACCACCGCGCGCTCTTCACCAGTGCCGGTTTTGTGGTCGAGAGTTACCCGTATTTTGACGCCTCAGCGCATGGCGGACTGGGCGGCGTGAATTTTGCGGGCATGTTGGCAG
>JANNEZ010000384.1:0-2820 GCA_031379255.1 Rhodoferax sp.
GCAGCACCAGAAAGTCAACGCCGTCCCATTGCCACTGCTGGCCCGCCACACAACGGGTGGCTTTGCGGACGGTCTGGATCTCATGCTGGTCTTCGATCGAGCTGATCAGCTGCGCCTGGGGCTGCATCGCCAACACGGCCAGAGCGCCGCCGGTGTGGTCGGCGTCGCGGTGGCTGAGCATAACGGTGTCCACCGTCACATCAAGCGCGCGCAGGAGCGGCACCAAAACGCGGTGGCCGGCGTCGCTCTCGCGGCTGAAGCGCGGTCCCGCGTCGTACAACAAGGCATGTTTTGCCGTGCGCACAATCACGGCATTGCCCTGGCCGACATCGGGGGCCAGAAGTTCGAACTCGCCGGCGGCAGGCACTTCGCTGCGCCAAAGCAGCACGGGAAGGAGCAAAGGCAAGCCGAGCAAACGCAAAGACCAGGGCAGGCGCATGGCCAGCAAAATACCTGCCGCCGGCGAGTTCGAACTTCTGGCCCCCGATGTCGGCCAGGGCAATGCCGTGATCGTGCGCACGGCAAGGCATGCCTTGTTGTACGACGCGGGGCCGCGCTTCAGCCGCGAAAGCGATGCCGGTCACCGCGTCCTGGTGCCGCTTTTGCGGGCGCTTGATGTGAAGCTGGACACCGTGGTGCTCAGCCACCGCGACGCCGACCATACCGGCGGCGCCCAGGCGGTGTTGGCGATGCAGCCCCAGGCGCAGCTGATCAGCTCGATCGAAGACCAGCACGAAATCCAGGCCGTCCGCAAAGCCACCCGTTGTGTGGCGGGCCAGCAGTGGCAATGGGACGGCGTTGACTTTCTTGTGCTGCATCCCGAGCCAGACGATTACGCCAGTTCCGCGAAGAGCAACGCCCTGAGTTGCGTGTTGAAGGTATCCAATGGCCGCCAGTCGGCCTTGTTGACGGGCGATATTGAACTCGAGCAGGAAGCCAGTCTTGTTGGTCAGGCCGCAGTGGGCGCCATCACGCTCCAATCGACCGTGTTGCTGGTACCGCACCATGGCAGCCTTACTTCCAGCTCCAGCGTGTTCCTGGATGCCGTTCAACCTCGCGTGGCCTTGGTCCAGAACGGTTACCGCAACCGCTTCGGCCACCCGGCAGCACCGGTTGTGGCGCGTTACCGGGAGCGCGGAATTCCGTTGTTCGACTCGCCCCATTGCGGCGCGGCCGTCTGGCGCAGCACAGCGCCCGACCAGGTGCAGTGTGACCGGATCCAGCGGCAACGCTATTGGAACCACCGGGCGCCATGACCACGGCCTGGTGACGGCAGCCCAGCGCCAAAAAAAAGATTCAACGGGGTGTGACCCGCGCCAGTTCCTTCGCCACTTCACGCCCCAGCTCGATCACCGCCATCGCGTAATAACTGCTCCAGTTGTAGCGCGTGATGGCGTAGAAATTTTCTGTGCCCGCGACAAAAGTTGGCTCGGCGCCCGCATTTTGCAGTTCGATAAGCGCCAGCGGGCCTTTGTGTTCCAGCGCTGCGCCTTCCAGCACGGCGCCTTTGGCAGTGAAACTCTCCACGCTGAACGTTGGCAGGATGTCGGGCGCCAGCAGGGCGTCGAGGTCGAGCTTTGACTTGTCAAAGGCCACCGGGTAGTGGGTCGGCATGCCGGGTTGCCAGTCGAAGGCCTTGAAATAGTTGGCGACAGAGCCGATCACGTCGGCCGGGCTGTTGAAGAGGTCAACTTTGCCGTCGCCGTCAAAATCCAGCGCATATTTCACCCAGCTTGAGGGCATGAACTGGGGCAAGCCCATGGCGCCGGCGAAGCTGCCGCGCCAGGTTAGCGGGTCTTCACCCATGCGGCTGGTGAGGCTCAGGAACTGCTCCAGCTCACTTTGGAAAAACTCGCGCCGCGCCGCTGCGCGCGGGTGCGCGGCAGGGAAGTCAAAGGTGAGGGTGGCCAGCGCGTCGATCACGCGGAAGGTGCCGACCTGCTGGCCAAAAATCGTCTCCACCCCGATGACGCCCACAATGATGTCCGCCGGCACGCCGTATTCTTTTTCAGCGCGCTCCAGGGTTTCACGGTGTGTTTGCCAGAATTTCACACCGGCCTGGATGCGAACGGCGTCGATGAAGCGGCTTCGGTAGACGCGCCAGTTTTTTACCGTGCCCACCGGTGGCGGTGTGATGAATTTGGCCACCACCGGCAGGTGGCGCGCTTGCCCAAGGGTGTTTCGCACCCAGTCACGGTCCAGATCGCGGCGCGCGGCCACGTCATCGGCAAAAGCCATGGCGTCTGCGCGCGAGGCGTAAACCGGGCCGCTGGCAACCGGTCTGGCTACGCTGGCCTTTTTGTGGCGCGGCGGTGTTTGGGCCGATACGGCGCAGGCCAGACCCGCCAACACGCAAAAAACGGCCAAATAGCGGGTGAAAAATCGACGCAGGCGCAAAGCGCGGGTGAAACTCACTTCTGGGGTTTGGGCCATGGCAATTGGCTGAATTCTCGCTGCAAACCCGCCAGAGCCAACAAACGCGGGCCATTCGCGGCGCGGTACCGCTGCGCTTCCATGCGCAGCAGCCAGCCGCGAATCTCCGGGTGGTTTGCGCCCAGACGCTCTGCGATGCTGCGGGGTGGGCTGTTGGGAGCCAGCACGATGCCCGCCGTGACGAGGCGCTTGCGCGCCCGCCACAACAGGCGCAGCCAGGGGTCGTGGCGGCTCTTTTCCCACAGCGTCCAAAGGGCGCCGCACAGGCTCACGGCCACCAGAATGCCCAGCAGCAGGTAGAGCAAATCTTCCCAGCTGGGCGATTCAAACCCGATGTTCTTGAGCAGGTTGAGCTGTTTGGTCTGTGTGTAATTCAGCACCCACTGG
>JANNEZ010000289.1:0-6617 GCA_031379255.1 Rhodoferax sp.
ATACAAAAACATCGGCCGCCGAGAGCGCAACACCGAGCTTCTCGGGCGCGAGCGGGCCCAGAAACCGCACTGCGTGGTTTAGATTGCCATCGGCCACGAGCTGTTTCAATTTGTCGGTCCAGTCCCCTTCAGCACTCGGGCCGCCCACAACCAGATAAACACAATCGGGGAATTTTTTCAGGATTTCCGGCATCGCTGCGATCACCCGGTGAAACCCTTTTCGCTCCACCAATCCACCCACCGTGACAATGACTTTTCCCGCCGCGCTCAAGCCCAGATCGACGCGACACTGGGCCGTATCCAGCGGTGAAAACTTTGCAATATCGACCCCGTTTCCAACCACAAGTACTTTTGACGGCAAGGCGCCGCTGCCGATGGCAACCTGACGCAGCGACTCGGAAACCGAGAAAACGCGGCTGGCCCGATGGAGCGCTGACTGCACCAGGGGCTTGAGTTGGGGCGACGCGACATGGCGGGTTTCAGTGCCTCTGAGCGTTATCGTCACCGGCACGTTCAACCAACGGCCCAGCAGGGTCGCTGCATACCCATCGGGATAGGCGAAGTGGGCATCCAGGATATCGAGCTGCTTTTGGCGTTTCAAATGCACGAGCCGGGGCAGGCAACCCAGTGCCATGAACAATCCGTCCAGGGACTTGAGCGCGCCGGGGATGGATAGAAACCGCGGGTGAAACACCGGAATTTCATTCTGAACTTCATCACCTGGAGCCGGCGGGCGAAAGCCGGGGCGCAGGCGACGGATCAAGGTTTGAAAGGGGAACCACGGTACTGGAGCCACCACTGTCATGGGCAAATGCTGGGCCACCCGAAACATGCGTTCGCGGATAAACAGGCCGGTCATGGGCTGCAGGCGGTTGGGGAACAGGCTGCTGAACACCACAACATGGGGGCCAAACTTTTCCGTATCCGGACTCATAAACCCTGACCCGTCTTCAAACCCCGGTAAGCGCGGACGTAGTGGCCCACACTTTTCGCCCAGTTTCGCTCCTCTTCGACAAACCGGCGGCCAGCCTCCCGAAAGGCCGACCAGCTTTGCGGCGCGCCCAGCAGCTTGATCACCGCCTGGGCCAACTCAGCAGCGTCACCGGCCTTGAACAACACGCCGGTATGCCCGTCACGGATCAGCTCTTTATGCCCACCCACGTCCGACGCCACCAGAAGCCGGCCCTGCGCCATGGCCTCCAGCGGCTTCAATGGCGTGACCAATTCTGTCAAGCGCATGGAGTGGCGTGGATAGGCCAATACGTCAACCAAATCGTAATAACGCTGGACTTCGGAGTGCGCAACCCGCCCGGTGAAGATGACCTTGTCGGCAATGCCCAACTTCTGCGCCTGCGCTTTGAGGGCCTGGTCCTGGGGGCCACCGCCCACCAGCAAAACCCGCACTTCCGGGCGCGCGGCGAGGATGGCCGGCATGGCTTCGAGCAGCAGATCCAGCCCTTCATAGGCATAAAACGAGCCGATAAAACCGACAACACTGGCGCCTTCAAGGCCCAGCTTGCGCTTGAGTTCCACATCGGGTTGGCCACCGGGCTCAAACGAGTCGATATCGACCGCGTTCGGAATCACGGTGATTTTGGCCGGGGCCACGCCGCGCTGGGCCATGTCCGCCCGCAGACCTTCACAGATGGTGAAGAGGTGGTCGGCCCGCTTGATCGCGCGGGTTTCAAGCCAACGGGTCAACTTGTAGCGCACACTGCCTTCGGTGGTGGTGCCGTGGTCCACCGCAGCGTCTTCCCAAAAAGCCCGGATTTCGTACACCACCGGAATGCCCAAGCGCCTTCCGACCCGGAGCGCGGGGATCGCATTGAGAACCGGCGAGTGGGCATGCAGGACGTCGGGACGCACCTGCTCGGCGACTTGTTGCAGCCGCCGCTCCAACTGGCGCATCAGCGCGATTTGCGCAAACCCGGGGAAGTGCTTGCCAGATGTGGCGGGCGTGCGAAAAAAGTGCCAGCCATCAACCTCTTCTTCCAGGCCATTTCCAACCGAATGTTTGGGGCTGGTCAGGTGGAAGGTCTGCCAGCCGAGTTTGCGCTGCTCCCGCAATATCGAGAGCGTCCGGAAGGTGTACCCGCTGTGTAAAGGGATCGAGTGGTCCAGTACGTGCAGGATTCGCAGACTCATGACGGCGCGCTGACGGGTTCCCGCGCTTTGACAAAGCCCGGGCTGGTATCGCCACCGTCAACCACCTGGCGCAAAAACGCTTCGAACATCAGCAATGTCCACAAGGCGGCGCTGTAATCGCTGGCGCCTGACTGATGGGCTTCGACCAAGTGGCGCAAATAGGTTGGGTTGAACCAACCCGTGCTTTGCAGCCGCTCGCCCAACACCGCGTCGCGAACGCGCTGGCGCAGGGGGCCGCGGAACCAGCGCGCCAGCGGTACTGAAAACCCCATCTTGGGGCGGTACAGCACATCACGGGGCAAATGGGGCTCCATGGCCTTCTTGAAGATGTACTTGCCTTCCTGCCCGCGGATTTTCAAATTCGACGGCAGGCTGGCCAGCCACTCCACCAACTCATGGTCCATCAACGGCTCGCGCACCTCCAGCGAATGCGCCATGCTGGCGCGGTCCACCTTGGTATTGATGTCGCCAACCAGGTAGGTTTTGAGGTCCAGGTATTGAATCTGGGCCAGGGGGTCGTCGGACGCGCATTGGCCGGCGTGGCGGTTGAAAACCTCCTGCGCGCTGTACCCGGCCAGCTCGTTTTGAAAACGCGCGCTGAACATCGCATTGCGCATGGGGCCGCGCAGGATCGACACCGAATGGCAATAGGCCTCAACCGAATTGCGGGCCAGCCCCTCAAAGGTGGTCTTGGCGCGAAACATCCTCGGGGCCCAATCGGCTTTGGGGTACAGCTTTCCCAGCGTGCCAAAAATAGGCCTGCGCACGCCGTGGGGCAAGCGCGACCGCATGCTTTCCTCCATCAGGTGCATGCGGTACCGCCGGTAGCCGCCCATGGCTTCGTCGCCACCGTCGCCGGACAGGGCAACCGTGACGTGTTTGCGGGCCAGCTGGCAGACCCGGTAAGTGGGGATGGCCGAGCTGTCCGCGTAGGGCTCATCGTAAAGCCGGGCCAGCGTGTCAATCAGGTCGAAGTCATCACTCTTGACGGTTTCCACCCGGTGGTTGGTGTGGTACCGGTCGGCCACCATCTGCGCAAATTCTGACTCGTTGAACGCCGGGTCATCAAAGGCGATCGAGCACGTGTTGACCGGCTCGGCGCCCGATTCGAGGTTAAGGCCGGCCATGGTCGCCACCACGGCGCTGCTGTCAACACCGCCCGAGAGAAAGGCGCCCAGCGGAACCTCGGAAATCAGGCGCAGGCGCACCGACTCCTTGAGGCGCTCCACCAGCTCGGTTTGGGCATCGGCCTCGGCAATGGGGTTGTCCAGGGTGAAGGCAACGTCCCAATACGCCTTTGGTGATGGCACCGCTTGCCCGCGCTGGATGCACAGGGTATGGCCCGGCGACAACTTCTGCGCCTGCTTGAAGATGGTTCGGGGCTCGGCGACATACCCCAGCGCAAAATACTCCTCTACGGCCAGCGGATCGATGTCCCGATGCAGGCCGCCGTGCGCCAAAATGGACTTGAGTTCAGAACCAAAGACGAAATGGCCGTCGTCCAGCAGCGCGTAATACATCGGCTTGACGCCCAGGCGGTCACGCGCCAGAAACAGGGTTTGCTGGTTGCGGTCCCACAAGGCAAAGGCGAACATGCCCCGGAACCGCTTGACACACTCGACGCCCCAGGATTCCCAGGCATGGACGATGACTTCGGTGTCGCTTTTGGTATGGAACACATGGCCCAAGGCCTGCAACTCAGGAATCAACTGCTGGTAGTTGTAGATTTCGCCGTTGAAGACCACCACTACCGAGCCGTCTTCGTTGAAGAGCGGCTGCTGGCCGGTGGCGATGTCAATGATCGACAGGCGCCGGTGCCCCAACCCGACGCCCGGCTCCAGGTGCAGGCTGCCTTCGTCTGGCCCGCGGTGCAGCTGCGAATCGTTCATGCGCTGCAGCACCGCACGGCTGATGCCGCTTGCGCCCTGGGTGTCAAATATTCCGGTTATGCCGCACATGGTTTTGAGTGGAAGAGTCTGGCCGATTATCGTGATTGGCGCTATGAATCCGCAATTGCCTATCGTACACAGACTGGTAGGCCCCCACCATCGCCTGCATGCTGAAGCGCTCCTGCACCCGCAAGCGGCCGGCCTCACCCATGGTTCGTGCGGATGGCGCATGCAATGCCAGCGCCACAATGGCCTGCGCCATGGCCTGCGGATCGCCTGGCGGCAGGATGTATCCGGTCACGCCGTCCAGCACCAGATCGGCGTTGCCACCCACCGCCGTGGCGAGCACAGGCAAGGCACAGGCCATCGCTTCCAGAATCGTATTGGAAATTCCTTCGGCGAGCGATGGCAAGGCAAAGGCGTGCAGGCCGCGCATCACCTGCGGCACGTCTGTGCGTTCACCCGGCAGCCAGGCCAGGTGGGCCAAGCCCGCGACCTCCAGAATCGTGAGGGCTTCGGCCCGCAAAGGCCCGTCACCCACCATCACCAGGCGCAGGCGGCCGGCGAGCTGCGGCGCCAGCGCCAGCGCCTGAACGAACGCCTGAGCCAGCATGGGCTGGTCTTTCACGGTTTGCATGCGCCCGACCGTGCCCACCAGCCAATGCTGCGCCGGATCAAACGGGCAAGCGTCAATAGGCTGCGGCCCTCGGGAATCTGGCGAAAAACGCGCCGTATCAACGCCGTTGTAGATCTGGGTGATGGCGCCAGGCTGAACCAGCACCTTGCTCTGCAGATACGCCGCCAGATCGCGCGACAGCGCCACGTAATGGTGGACAAACGGCCGGTAGACGCGGCGCACCCGCTGCAGGTTCAGGTTGTTGCCATCGAGGTCGCCCACGTCGCGGCCGTGTTCACCGTGCACACGCACCGGCACGCGGGCCGCCCAGGCCGGCACCTGCACCTCAAGGGCCGACAGGTTGCGGCTGTGGACAACGGCAGGCCGCAATTGGCGAAACAGGCTGTAGAGCCTGCGGTATTGCCACAGGCCATGACCGGGCGGCTTTTTCAAAGCGATGAATTCCACATCCGATCGCGCCACCCGCTGCCGAAAACCGGTCACGTCGGTCATGGCCAGCACTGCATGCCGGTAAGCGCCCGCCGGCATGTGGTTGATGAGGTTCACCACGCCGTTTTCCAGCCCGCCGGTGTCAAAACGGTGCATCACGTGCAAAACAAGCGGGCGGTCATCAACGGGCATGCGAACTGCCAAGTCTTGGATGGCGAATATATGCTATAATAAACATAGCAAACTATTCATATAAATCGTGACTTGATTGCACTTTCCCCTCTATAATTGCAATTTTTAAGGTTCGCTGCCTCAATAATTAACATGGATGTTAACATTTTCGCGAAGCGCTGCAAACCAAGTGGGTCGGCGCGCCTCAGAGACGCCAGAGCTTGTAACCCGCGTCTGTGATGGCCTTGCGGTCAAAAGAAGCCTTTACATCGATGAAGGCACCGCCTTTAACCAGTTTTTTGGCGATGTCGTCCATGCCCAGGGCGGCAAATTCCTTGTGCGCCACAGCGGCCACGATGGCGTCGGCGCGGGGCAACTCGTCCCATGCCACCAGCGGCACACCGTATTCGTGCACGGCTTCGTCTGACTTGGCCTGCGGGTCGGTCACAAACACTTCGACGCCGTAGGATTTGAGCTCGTTGATGATGTCGATCACTTTGGAATTGCGCAGGTCGCCGCAGTTTTCCTTGAAGGTCAGCCCCAGCACGTTGACCTTGGCGCCCTTGATGTAGCTGCCCGCCGCGATCATGTGTTTGATGGTCTGTTCGGCGATGAATTTGCCCATGCCGTCGTTGATGCGGCGCCCGGCCAGGATCACCTGGGGGTTGTAGCCCAGCATCTCCGCCTTGTGCGTCAAATAATACGGGTCAACGCCGATGCAATGGCCGCCGACCAGCCCGGGCTTGAACTTGAGGAAGTTCCATTTGGTGCCCGCCGCTTCGAGCACTTCGGTGGTGTCGATGCCCATCTTGTCGAAAATGATCGACAACTCGTTCATGAGTGAAATATTGAGGTCGCGCTGGGTGTTCTCGATCACCTTGGCGGCTTCGGCCGCCTTGATGCTCGAAGCGCGGTGAACGCCGGGGATGATGATGGTTTCGTAGAGCTTAGCCACCTTGTCCAGCGTGTCCGCTGAATCTCCCGAGACAATCTTCAGGATCTTGGTGAGCGTGTGTTCCTTGTCGCCCGGGTTGATCCGTTCCGGGGAATAACCCACGTTGAAGTCCTGCTTCCATTTCAGGCCCGATTCCTTCTCGAGCACGGGGATGCACACCTCTTCGGTGGCGCCGGGGTAGACGGTGGATTCATAGACCACGATCGCACCGCGCTTGATGTGCTTGCCCACGCTCTCGCTCGATTTCACGAGCGGCGTGAAGTCGGGCTGGTGCGCCGCGTCCACCGGCGTGGGCACGGCGACGATGATGAAATCAGCCTCGCTGATGATCTTCGGGTCGGTGCTGCAGCGCAGGTGCTTGGCGGCCTTCAGGTCTTCGCCGCTGACCTCG